>NZ_CAHJXA010000123.1 GCF_903644135.1 Sphingomonas bacterium
GACCCGCCGGTCGCGCCGCCCGAGTGACGGTCAGGCCGCGTCGAACCGCTTGCCCGCCTCGTCCCAGTTCACCACGTCCCACCACGCCTTGAGATAGCCCGGCCGGTCGTTCTTGTAGGTCAGATAATAGGCGTGCTCCCACACGTCGTTGCCCAGGATCGGCGTGCCCTTGTCCTTGGCGTCGTCCATCAGCGGGTTGTCCTGGTTGGGCGTCGACGTCACCTTGAGGCCGCCCGACGTGTCCTTGATCACCCACGCCCAGCCTGAGCCGAACTGGCCAGCACCCTTGGTGTTGAAGTCCTCCTTCAGCTTGTCGAGCCCGCCATAGGCGGTGATCGCCTCGGCGAGCTTGCCCGATGGCTGGGTGGACCCCTTCGGCCCCATGATCTGCCAGAAGAAGGCGTGATTCCAGTAACCGCCGCCATTGTTGCGGACCAGCGGCGGCTGGGTGGAGATCGTGGCCAGGATGTCTTCGATCGACTTGCCTTCCAGCTTGGGATCGGCGGCGACACCCTCGTTCAGCTTGGCGGTGTAGGCGGCGTGGTGCTTGTCGTGGTGGAAGGTCATCGTCTCCTTGGAGATGACCGGCTCCAGCGCGTCATAGGCATAGGGCAGCGGGGGCAGTTCGAAAGCCATTGTCTTCTCCTTTGGAACGGCGGCGAGGGCTCGTGGCATCGGCAACCCCAGCATCGCCGCGGCCGATCCAAGCCAGGCAAGGACGGTGCGGCGGGGTTGCGTCATCGGTGAAAGCCTTTCGCGATCCTCGGCCTGAACGAGCACCGGCGCTACTTGATCCCGACCCTTGCGGCAACGCAAGCCCGGCTACCCCGCCTTGATGAGGTCGTGACGGCGCAGCGCATGGCGCAACTGGTCGTAACTCAGCCCCAGCGCCTCGGCCGTGGTACGCTGGTTGAAGCGATGCTCGGCGAGAGCGCCGGCGAGCAGCTCGCGCTCGAAGGTGGCGACGCGGCTCTTGAAGTCGCTGGCACCCGTCTCGCAGGCGACCAGCGGCTCGCTCTCGATCGATGGCACGACCGGCCGCGCGCTGGGCCCCTCCAGCGCGCTCGCGCCGGGACGGTAGGGAGAGAGAAACGGATCGATCTCGATCGCGTCGATCGGCCCCGGCTCTTCCCAGCGATAGACGGCACGCTCGACCACGTTGCGCAGCTCCCGCACATTGCCGGGCCAGCGATACGCCGTGAGCAAGCCGACCGCCGCCGCGCCGAACCCCTCCCATCGCTCGCGCCCCAGTTCGGAAGCCATGCGCCGGCCAAAATGGTCCGCCAGCACCATGATGTCGCTCGCCCGCGCGCGCAGCGGCGGCAGCGTCACCACCTCGAAGCTCAGCCGGTCGAGCAGGTCGGCACGGAACTCGTGGGCATCGACCTTATCGGGCAGATGCTCGTTGGTCGCGGCGACGATGCGCACGTCGACGCGCAGCGGCCGCGACGAGCCGATCCGCGTCACCTCGCCATATTCGACCGCACGCAGCAGCCGCTCCTGCGCCGCCATCGACAAATTGCCGAGCTCGTCGAGAAACAACGTGCCGCCGTCCGCTTCTTCGAACCGCCCCGCCCGCGCCTTGGTCGCGCCGGTGAACGCGCCCGCCTCATGCCCGAACAGCTCCGCCTCGATCAGCGTCTCCGGCAGCGCCGCGCAGTTCATCACCACCAGCGGATGGTCCCAGCGGTTCGACAAGCGGTGTAGGCGCTCGGCGACCAGCTCCTTGCCGGTGCCGCGCTCGCCGATCACCAGTACCGGCCGATCGAGCGGCGCGGCACGGCTGGCGCGTTCGAGCGCGTCGAGAAAGGCTCCCGACTGGCCGATGACCTGGCTTGCTCGCTCCATGGCGAAGAGTTGGCGCATTTTGCCGATGGTTGGCAAGAGCCTGATCGCGGCCACCAACCGCCTAACAGCCATGTCTTTGTGATCGCTGGCTTTTTAAAACTGGCACGCAGAATGCAAAGCCTTTGGCAACCGCCGCAAAGGCGGGCCACATGCTCAAGGGAGTTTACGCCATGACCAAGACCGACCTCGGCCGCACCATTGTCGCCATCGCCTGCACGATCGTGATGAGCGCCACCTGCCTGCTCGGCGCAGTCGGGCCGGCCAACGCGGTTGCATCCGCCCCAGCGACGGCCCGCCCGATCGCCTGAGGCCCTCACCCGGAGTATCACGATGAGCATCTTTTCCCGCACTCGCGACATCGTCGCCGCCAACTTCGCCGACCTTCTGGAAAAGGCGGAGGACCCGGCGAAGATGATCCGCATGATCATCCTCGAAATGGAGGAGACATTGGTGGAGGTCCGCGCCTCCGCCGCGCGCACCATCGCCGACCAGAAGGAGATGCGCCGTCACATCGCCAAGCTCGACGGGCTGCAGATGAGCTGGACCGAGAAGGCCGAGCTGGCGCTGTCCAAGGATCGCGAGGACCTCGCCAAGGCGGCATTGGTCGAGCGGCAGAAGGCGGCCGACATGGCCGACCAGCTCAAGGCCGAGGTGCAGGTGCTCGACGACGGGCTGCGCGCGTCGGAGGAGGACATCGCCAAGCTGCAGGGCAAGCTGCGCGAGGCGCGCTCCAAGCAGGCCAACGTCCAGACCCGGCTGGAAAGCGCCAACAACCGCTTCCGCCTGCGCGAGATGTACGCCGGGGCGAAGACCCACGACGCGTTCAGCCGCTTCGACGTGCTGGAGCGCCGGGTCGACGAGGCCGAGGGCCGCGCCGAGGCGATGGGGCTGGGTGCCGGGCCGAAGAGCCTGGAGGAGCAGATCAGCGACCTGCGTGCCAGCGACAAGGTCGACGCCGACCTGGCTGCGCTCAAGGCGCGGCTGAGCGGCTCGAACAGGGAGGGATGAGATGAGCGACCTTATCGACTGGATCGGAATCGTCGCGGTCTCGGTCGGCCCGCTCTGGCTGATCTTCCACTATGTCACCAAGTGGAAGCAGTCGGCCAAGATCACGCCGCAGGACGAGAACCTGCTCGACGAGATGTACACCCTGGCCCGCCGGCTGGAAGACCGGGTGATGACCGTCGAGCGCATCGTTGCCGCCGACAACCCCGATTTCCGCGCCGGGCTAACCGCCCAGAACCGCGACTGGCAGGACCAGCGCGCACCCTATCAGATCGACCGGAGGAACTGACATGTTCAACAGCCGCACGACCTTCTACCTCGACAAGCAGAACGCCAAGTTCAAGGGCGTCTGCGCGGGCGTCGCCGACTTCACCGGCATCGACGTGACGATCGTCCGCGTCGCCTTCGTCCTGCTCGCCATCGCCACCCACGCCTTTGCGCTGATCGGCTATGGCCTCGTCGCCTGGCTTGCGCCGTGCAAGCCGATCGGGCTGTACCAGTCGGAGGACGACACCAAGTTCTGGCAGGGCGTCCGCTCCAACCCGACGCGCTCGACCGCGGAGGTCCGCTCGACCTTCCGCGACCTCGACCGCCGGCTCGCCGATATCGAGACGCACTTCACTAGCCGTAACAGCACGCTCGCCAGCGAGATCGACAACCTGCGCTAAGCGCGATCGAAGGGGGAATGACCATGGAATGGGGTTTGCTGGTACCGATCGTCGCCATCTCGTGCGGGCCGATCGCCTGGATCGCCAACACCTGGATCCGTGCTCGCCACGGCTATGCGCTGACCAACAACAAGGGCGAGGTGCGTGACCATGACCTGCCGATCGCCGAGCGCAACCGGATGGCGGCGCTGGCGTCCGAGAACGAGGAGCAGCGCGCCATGATCGCCAAACTTCACCAGCGGCTGGCGGTGCTGGAGCGGATCGCCACCGATCCCGCCGCGCGTATCGCCGCCGACATCGACGCGCTACGCTAGGAGCCGCTGACATGCATGACCTTAGTTTCCTTGTCCCGATCGGTATCGTCTCGGCCATCATGGCGCGCGGTGCCTTCACCACGTGGGTCAAGGCCAAGCACGGCCTGCCGCTGGACGACCGCCAGTCGCGGCGCGAGCGGCGCTGGCAGGAGCGCAGCGGCTATCAGCCCAACGACCTCGACGCCGAGCGTCAGGTGCGGCTGCTGTCGGACGAGAACGAGAAGCTGGTCGGCAAGATCGGCCGGCTGGAGGAACGGCTCGCCGTCCTCGAACGCATCGCCACCGATCCCGCCGAACGCACCGCGCGCGAGA
This sequence comes from Sphingomonas bacterium, assembly GCF_903644135.1. Lineage (GTDB taxonomy): Bacteria > Pseudomonadota > Alphaproteobacteria > Sphingomonadales > Sphingomonadaceae > Sphingomonas. The sequence goes on from NZ_CAHJXA010000123.1 coordinate 4,148, forward strand.
TCGACGCGCTGCGCGACCGCTAGAGGAGCATCATCGTGAACCCGTTCGAATTCGTCCTTGCGATCCTGGCGATCGTCTTCGGTGCGCGGATCATCCGTGACTATCTGCGCCACCGCGGCGAGACGCCGATCGCACCGCCGAGCGACGACACCCGCCTGCTGGTCGAGGAGGTCGCCCGCCTGCGTGACCGAGTCCAAGTGCTGGAGCGTGTCGTCACCGACAATCATGGCAGCATCGATCTGGATCGCCGGATCGAGCAGCTGCGCGACCGTTGAGGAGTTTCGGGCCATGACCGACCCCAATGCCTATCTGATCCTCGCCTCGACGGGCCTTGCCGGCCTGGGCATCGTCGTCACCGCCAGCCTGGCCGGCTGGCGCGGCTGGCTGGCGCTGCGCCGCGTCGAGTTGGAGCGCTCGCACGGCATGACCTCGATCGCGCCCGCCGCCGGCACCCGCATCGAGATCGCCGACCTGAAGGAGCGCATCCGCAAGCTGGAGGCGATCGCCGCCGGAGTCGACCTATAGCCGTCGAGCCATAGCCGTTGCTGGCCGGTCCTGCCGGCGGTAGGCGATGGGCATGACCAGCCTTGCCGACATCCACGACGAATATGAGTTCCTCGATCCCGACGACCGTTATCGGCTGCTGATCGATCTTGGCCGCGCGCTGGAGCCGATGCCGGCGGCGCTCAAGACCGATGCGACGCTGGTGCGCGGATGCTCGGCCTCGGTCTGGGTCTATCCGCAGCGGCGCGAAGATGGTGCACTCCACTTCCTCGCCGACTCCAACGCGGCAATCACCAAAGGGATCATCGCGCTGGTGCTGCTCGCGGTCCAGGACGACGCGCCGGCGGCGATCCTCGCGACCGACGTGCCCGCCGCGCTTGCGCCGTTCGACCTGGCGGCGCAGCTCAGCTCCAACCGGACGCAGGGCATCCCCAACATGATCGCGCTGATCCGCGAAACCGCCGCGCGCTATGCCTAGAATCTCAGGCCGGCTTCCTCGTCCGCGCTTCGTCACCGGCGCGCAGCACCTCGTAAGCCGCCTGTACCGCCTGGAACCGGGTCGCCGCCTCGGCGTCGCCGGGCCGTATGTCGGGGTGGTTGGCCTTGGCCAGGCGGCGCCAGGCGGCCTTGACCTCCTCGAAGCCGGCGTCGCTCTCCAGCCCCAGCACCTCGAGCGCGCGCATCTCGTCGCGCGAGCGGCTGCCGTCGCCGGAGCCGCCCCAGGCATAGTGGCTGGCGCTGGCATAGCCCGACGCGGTACGGGTTTCCCCCGCCTCGCGCGCGGCGGCGTCTTCGGCGGACAGGCCCTCGAAGTAGTTCCAGCCGCGGTTGTACTCGCCCGCATGAGCGACGCAGAAATGCCAGCGCTCCGGGCTGTTGGGCGATTTCGGGGCCGGACAGGTTCCCGGCTCCTCGCAGCCGTGCCGGTCGCACAGCTTCACGGTGGTCGCCTCGCGCTTGTCGCCATAGCTGCGCCAGCGAGGAAAGCCCCAATCGTCGGAACGGGTCGGCCGGTGCGCCATCGCTGCCCGACATAGAGCGGGCCACGCGAGGCGCAATGACGGAAAGATGCCAGAGGGCCTGTAAGCCGGGTTCTGTCCACTCCCTTTCGGAAGATAGGCGACCATTCCTCTCGGACGACGCTTGCGCGCCGCCTCCAGCGACCAACCCGGGCGGCGAGCCGGAACCATGCCCCGAGGTCCGAAGACCCCATGCCGCCCCTATTCGGTCTTGCTCCCGGTGGGGTTTACCGTGCCGTCCGTCGTTGCCGGGGACGCGGTGCGCTCTTACCGCACCCTTTCACCATGGCCTGGCCGAAGCCGTGGCCGTCTGCTCTCTGTTGCACTGTCCCTGGGGTCGCCCCCGCCGGGCGTTACCCGGCACCGTGGTTTCCGCGGAGCCCGGACTTTCCTCGACGCACCAAGTACGACGCGGCCGCCCGGCCCTCTGGCACCGCTCTCTTACTCGTCGCCCTGCGGTTTGGGAAGCAGCAGCGCCAGCAGGATCATGCGGCACTCGGCATCGACCTCGCCGTCGATCAGCTCGGGGCGGAAGCGGCGCTGGAACGCCATGATCGCCGCCATCGGCTCGGCGACGTCGTAGCCGAAGCGCTGCAGCGCCAGCAGGAATCCCGCCTCGCTCCAATGCGGGTCCATCAGCGACTTGGTCGGCCGCGGCAGCGCGAGGCGCAGCCGGGCGAGGCGGCTCCATGGGAACAGCTCGCCGGGGTCGCGCTTGCGGGTCGGCGCGATGTCGGAATGGCCGATGATGTTGCCGCGGGTGATCGCGTGGCGCTCCTTGAGGTCGGCGACCAGCAGGATCAGCGCCTCGATCTGCGCATCGGGGAATGGGCGATAGCCGAGATCGTGACCGGGGTTGACGATCTCGATGCCGATACTGGCCGAGTTGATGTCGTCGACCTCTCGCCAGTGCGACACGCCGGCGTGCCAGGCACGATGACCTTCGTCGACCAGCCGCAGGATCGCGCCGTCCTCGCCGACCAGATAGTGGCTGGAGACCTTCGCCGCGGGATCGCGCAGCCGCGCGGTCGCGGCGTCGCCGCTCTCCATGCCGGTATAATGGAGGACGATCATCGTCACCGGCAGCGTACGCGCGTCGAAATTGGGCGACGGCGCGTCGATGATCGTCAATCCACCGCCCGTCACGCCGCCCTCCTCGCTCACCCCATGGATAGGGCGATCGCCGGCCGGGTCAACGCCCGCGCGTCATGCGGCGGCGCGCTTGCTGGAAGTGGCCTGATAGGCACCGCGAACGCTGCGGCTCGGCTCGAACAGGTCGGTCTGGCCGATCACCGTCTCGCCCGCCCCCAGCACCAGCAGGCCGCCGTCGCGCAGCGCCGCGGCGAGCCGGTCGAACACCGCCACCTTGATCGCCGGTGCCAGGTACAGCAGGACGTTGCGGCACAGGATCACGTCGAAGCTGCCGACCGCCCATGGCGCGCCGGCAAGGTTCAGCCGCCGGAACGCGATCATCCGCAGCAGCGCCGGGTCGGCGAGCCAGTCGCCATCGGGCTGGGCCACGAACCAGCGCAGCATCTGCCGCATCGGCAGGCCGCGCTGGATCTCGAACTGCGTGAACCGTCCGATCCTTGCCCTGGCCAGCGCCGTCTCCGACACGTCGGACGCCAGGATTTCCGGCATCGGCACCCCGGCGGCCTCGCACCGCCCGGCCAGCGCCATTGCCATCGACAGCGGCTCCTGCCCCGTCGAGCAGCCGGCGCTCCAGATCCGCAGGCGACGGCTGTCGGCGGCACCAGCGGCGATCACCTGGTCGACGACGGTGTCGAACACCGCCGCGTCGCGGAAGAACGAGGTCTCGTTGTTCAGCAGCGCATCGACGATGCGATCGGCGATCGCCGGGTCGGTTCCGCGCAGCAGCAGCAAGGCAAGATCGTCGAGCGTCTCCAGCCCCAGCTCGCGCAGCAGCGGGCGCAGGGCGGTGTCGAGCCGCCAGACGCGGTCGCTGCTCACCCGCTGGCCAGTGCGTGCTTCCAGCAGCCCGGTCAGGACGCTCACCGTCGCGGCGGACAGGCCCGGGTGCCGGGCGGCGTCGGTCATGGTCGCTTCAACGACGCGACGAGGCGGCCGATCGTC
>NZ_CAHJXA010000124.1 GCF_903644135.1 Sphingomonas bacterium
TGCCCGAGGCGGTGAGGCCGAGGCCGGCGACGGCGAGCGCGCCGACCGCGGCGGCTCCCGAAGCGAGGCGGCGGCGCGAGGCTGGTGACAGGCTGAGCATCTTCAATCTCCCTTTCAGGTCGGTGATGGTGTGAAGGTGGCAGGTGCTGCCAAGGCGGGACGTGCCGCCCTGGGTCGCCTTGACGATCGCACGGGCATAGGCGTGGCGTTCGGCAGGCGAGCGGCCGGCGAGGACACGGGCGTCGTTGGCGAGTTCCTGATCGGCGCGGAACGCCCGGAAAGCGATCCAGGCAACCGGATTGAACCAGTGCAGTGCCAACACCGCCAGCCCTGCCCAGTTCGCAAGGAGGTCACCGCGCCGATGGTGGCCGAGCTCATGCGCCAGGGCGAGCGCTCGCTCCCCGGCGTCGTAGCGGGCAGCGACATCGGCCGGGAACGCGACGTAACGCCGCCACACACCGAAAGCGAGCGGCCCGGGCGCGGCGGCGCTGGTGACGACGTGGATACCGTCCTCAACCCCGACCGAGACGGCCGCGGCGAGGATGCGACGGCAGAACCGGGCGTGGGCGAGGAGATGACAGGCGAGGAAGGCGACGACGCCAATCGCCCAGACCAGCGACAAGAGCCCGGCGGGCGAGGCGAACAGATCGGGTGGCATCGCCGCGCGCGGTACGTTCGTCGGCGCGGTGACCAGGATCGTGATCGTCTCCCCGGCCCTGCCGATCGGCGTCGCGGCCGTGCGCCACGCCGACGGCAGCGGCGGCAGGATCAGGCGGAGCAGTGGCAGCGACCACAGTGCGTACGCGATCTGCGGTCCGAACGCCCGCCGCACGGGTCCGCGGACCAGCAGCACCAGCGCCATCAGCAACGCCGAGCCGATCAGCGCCTCGACGATCCAGCATGCCAGCCCGCTCACGCCTTCAGGTCCTTGAGCAGCGCCTCGATCTCGGCGATGTCGCGCGGGGTCAGGGCATCGCGCTCGGCCAGATGCGCGACCAGCGGCGTCAGCCGGCCGCCGAACAGCCGGTCAATCAGCCGCCGCGACTCGCGCTCGACATGGTCGGCACGCTCGACCAGCGGCCGGTAGAGATAGCGGCGACCGTCCGCCTCATGCGCGATCACCGACTTGGCAAGCAGGCGCCCGAGCAACGTCTTGACGGTGTTGACGCTCCAGCCCCGAGCAGGGTCGACGCGCTCGGCCACATCCTGGGCACTGAGCGGGGCGTCGGCCCACAGCACCTCCATGACGACATGCTCGGCATCGCTGATCCGTTCGGCCACGCGCTGATCCTCCATCGACAACAGATGTAATCGCTTTGATTACGCCTGTAGTCAAGAGGCTATCGTTGTCGGCAGCTTGTGTCGGTTCAGTTTACATCATCAGCCGCGCCGGGCGGCCCATTAACCACTCAACGGGCGCTTTTCCGCCGATGGCATTGGTTGGCACATCGACTGCATCACGGTGAGTACGCCTGAGCGCCGTCGCGCTTCAGCAGGGCGGATCGGCTGCGATCAATCTCGCGCCGATCCGCCCGCACCCGGCTTATTGCGCCGGCGCGGCCCCGCCGAGCACGTCCTGCAACTCGCCGCTCTCGTACATCTCCATCATGATGTCGCTGCCGCCGACGAATTCGCCATGGGCATAGAGCTGCGGGATGGTCGGCCAGTCGGAATAGGCCTTGATCCCCTGACGGATGCCCTGGTCCTGGAGCACGTCAACCGTCTCGAACTCGACATCGAGGTGCTGAAGGATCGCAACCGCACGGCTGGAGAAGCCGCATTGCGGAAACAGCGCCGTGCCCTTCATGAACAGCACGACGGGGCTGGCCTTGACCAGCGCGTCGATGCGGGCGGTGGCGTCGGTATCGATATCGGTCATGGCGAGGTCCTCAGGCGGAAGCGGTGGAAAGCTGGAGCGCGTGGAGTACGCCGCCCATATTGTCGCCGAGCGCGGCGTAGACGGCCTGGTGCTGCTTTACTCGCGACAGGCCGGCGAAGCTGGGCGATACTACCCGCGCCGCCCAGTGATTGTCGTCGCCGGCGAGGTCGGTCATCTCGACGGTGGCGTCCGAAATGCCGGCGCGGATCATGGCAACGATGTCGGCGGCTGGCATCGGCATGTCACTGCGCCTCCATCAACTGACGACGCGCTTCGATGGTGTGCTCGACCAGCGCGCGGCGGACCTCGCCGTCATCGACCTCGATCCCGGCGGCGGTGAGGTCGCCGAGCAGCTTGCGCACGACGTCCTCGTCGCCAGCCTCCTCGAACTCGGCGTGGATGACCGAGCGGGCATACGATTCGGACTCTTCCGGGGTCAGCTTCATTAGCTGCGCCGCCCAGCCGCCCAGCAGCTTGTTGCGGCGGGCGACGATGCGGAACGCCATCTCCTCGTCGCGCGCGAACTTCGTCTCGAAAGCGCGTTCGCGATCGTCGAAGGTGGTCATGCGGTCAGGCTCCCAGTTCGCTGGTGGAGATAGGGCGCGCGACCGGAGCGTGCAACCGCGAGCCGCCTAGCTGGCCCGTCGACCCTCGACGACCCCGCCCGCATAGCCGCTCCGCTTCTCGGTCCAGGGCCGATGCTCTGCCATCGCGCTCTCGAACTGCGCGATCTGCGTGTCGCGCGCCAGCGTCAGGCCAATCTCGTCCAGCCCCTCGGTCAGGCAGCGGCGGCGGAACGAGTCGAGGGCGAAGGCGAAGCGGTCCTGGTACGGCGTGGTGACGGTCATCGTCTCCAGGTCAACAGTGATCGGCTGGCCTTCGCCGGCGACCGCGATCAGCCGGTCGATCGCCTCCTGCGGCAGGACGACGGTGACGATGCCGTTCTTGAAGGCGTTGCCGGAGAAGATATCGGAGAAGCTCGGCGCGATCACCGCCTTCACCCCCATGTCGCCCAGCGCCCAGGCGGCATGTTCGCGGCTGGAGCCGCAGCCGAAATTGTCGCCGGCGATCAGGATCGGGCTGCCGGCGTAGCGCTCGTCGTCGAAGATGTTGCCCGGAACCGCCCGCACCGTCTCGAACGCGCCGCGGCCAAGCCCGGCGCGGCTGATCGTCTTCAGCCAGTGCGCGGGGATGATGACGTCGGTGTCGACGTTCTTCGCGCCCCAGGGATAGGCCTGGCCGGAAACGGCCGAGACGGGCTGCATCAGCGCGCCTCCTTCTCCGGCCGGACCACCTGCGCGCCGGCGTACCAAGCGGCCATGCCGCTCACCAGCGTGCCGGCGACCAGCAGCATCAATACCTTCTTCACAACGCTTCCTCCATCAAATCGCGCACGTCCGCCAGCCGTCCGGTCACCGCCGCCGCCGCCGCCATCGCCGGGCTCACGAGGTGGGTGCGCGCGCCCGGCCCCTGGCGACCGACGAAATTGCGGTTGCTGGTCGAGGCGCAGCGCTCGCCGGGCGGCACCTTGTCTGGGTTCATCGCGAGGCACATCGAGCAGCCCGGCTCCCGCCACTCGAACCCCGCCGAAGTGAAGATGCGGTCCAGCCCCTCCGCCTCCGCCTGGCGCTTGACCAGCCCCGAGCCGGGCACCACCAGCGCGCGCACGCCGTCGGCGACACGCCGGCCGCTGGCAACCGAGGCGGCGGCGCGCAGGTCCTCGATGCGGCTGTTGGTACAGCTGCCGATGAAGACGTGCTGGACGGCGACGTCCTGCATTCGCGTGCCGGCGGTGAGACCCATGTAGTCGAGCGACTTGCGCGCTGCCGCCTGTTTCGACGGGTCGGAAAAGCTGGCGGGATCGGGAACGCTGCCGGTGATCGACACCACATCCTCCGGGCTGGTACCCCAGGTCAGCGCCGGCGCGATGTCGGTGGCGTCGAGCACGACCCGGGCGTCATAGGCCGCGCCCGCGTCACTGGCGAGCGTGCGCCACCAGGCGACCGCCTGGTCCCATTCCGCGCCGGTCGGGGCCATGGGACGGCCTTGCAGATAGGCGAAGGTCGTCTCGTCGGGCGCGATCAGCCCGGCCCGCGCGCCGCCCTCGATCGACATGTTGGCGACGGTCAGCCGCCCCTCGATCGATAGGGCGCGAATGACGCTGCCGGTGAACTCGAAGACATGGCCGGTGCCGCCCGCCGCGCCGATCCGGCCGATGATCGACAGGATCACGTCCTTGGCGGTGACGCCGAAGCCGAGGCTGCCGTCGACCCGCACCTCCATCGTCTTCGACGGCGTGAGCAGCAATGTCTGGGTGGCGAGGACATGCTCGACCTCGCTGGTGCCGATGCCGAACGCCAGTGCGCCCAGCGCGCCATGCGCGGAAGTGTGGCTGTCGCCGCAGACCAGGGTGGTGCCCGGCAAGGTAAAGCCCAGCTCCGGACCGACGACATGGACGATCCCCTGTTCGGGGGCGAGCGCGTCGATATAGTCGATGCCGAACTCGGCGGTGTTGCGGGCGAGCGCGGCAAGCTGCTCGGCGCTCTCGGCATCGGCGATCGGCAGCGGCCGGCCGGCACCATCCACACGGGCGGCAGTGGGCAGGTTGTGGTCGGGCACCGCCAGCGTCAGGTCGGGGCGGCGCACCCGGCGACCGGCGGCGCGCAGCCCCTCGAACGCCTGCGGGCTGGTCACCTCATGGACAAGGTGGCGGTCGATATAGATCAGGCAGGTGCCGTCGTCGCGACGCTCGACGACGTGGGAGTCCCAGATCTTCTCGTAGAGGGTGCGGGAACGGCTGGCCATGGCTGCGCGCCCGGTAACCCGTTTCGACTCAGGGGAAAAGTGCTTTGGCGAGCTGTTGGTAAATAGGGCGGTTCGCCGTGTCGCGGCGGGACGGTCGAAATCGGGCTCTGGCGGCGGGATCGTTTTCTCGCCATGCGCTGCCCGTGCTAGCATGAGGTGCGAAATGGCCGCCTGGACAAGCAGAACGCCGGCGCGCTGGATCGCTCTCGGCATCCTGGGTGCAACGCTCACCGCGACCGCGTTGAGGATCGCGGCTCCGGCCATCGCCGCGCCGGTCGCGGCACCCGTCCGCCTCGCCATCGCCGCCAAGCCGCACAAGGCTGCCGCTATCGTCCGGCCAACCAAGGTAGCGGTTGCCGCCCCGGTGCCTGCACCCTCGCCCACCGCTCTCGTCATTCGCCGCGTGCTCGATACGCGCGGCCCGATCCGCTACGGCAGCTTCTTCTGGGACGAGGCGGGGGTGCCGGCGGGGCCGCTCACCATTACCGTCGACCTCAAGGCCAGCGTGCTGTCGGTCTTCCGCGGCGGCTATGAGATCGGCACGACCGCGGTGATCTATGGTGCCGACGATCGCGAGACGCCGCTCGGCGTGTTCCCGATCCTGCAGAAGGACCGCCACCACGTCTCCAACCTGTATCACGCCCCGATGCCATATATGCTGCGGCTGACCGGCGATGGCGTCTCGATCCACGCGAGCGAGATCGCGGCGAACTATGCGACGCATGGCTGTATCGGCGTGCCGGCCGGCTTTGCGCGCAAGCTGTTCGAAGCGGCCAGCCTTGGGGATCGGGTGATCGTCACGCGCCAGGGGATGCGCAGCGACATCGGCACGGCCCGACCGATCGTAAGCTGACACGAAAAAGGCCGCTCCCGAAGGAACGGCCTCTTCTCAGTCTCTGGTCAGTCGATCAGATCTTGTCGCCGAGCGCGCCCTTGACGTCGCCCTTGAACTGCTCGCCATGGCCCTTCAGCTCCTGGGCGGCACCTTCGTCGTGCAGCTCCGAGTCGCCCTGATGGCCACCAACGGCCTGCTTCACCTTGCCGACGACCTCGTCGATCTTGCCCTCGATCTTGTCGGTGAACTCACTCATATCGGCCTCCATCGTCGCGGCCGCGGGTGCGAGGATCGCTCCCGCTTTGAAACGCTCCCATGAAACGTCGCAGCCTCAATCGTGTTCCATGGGCTGCAACTCAGATCAGTCCGGCGAGCGGGCTCGACGGGTCGGCATAGCGCCGCTGCCCCATCCGCCCGGCGCGATAGGCGAGCCGCCCCGCCTCCACCGCCGCGCGCATCGCCGTCGCCATCATGATCGGGTCCTTCGCCTCGGCGATGGCGGTGTTCATCAGCACGCCGTCGCAGCCAAGCTCCATCGCCACGGCCGCGTCGCTGGCCGTGCCGACGCCGGCGTCGACCAGCACCGGCACCCCCGCACCCTCGACGATCAGGCGGATGGTCACGCGGTTCTGGATGCCGAGGCCGGAGCCGATCGGCGCACCCAGCGGCATGATCGCGACCGCCCCCGCCTCCTCCAGCTGCTTCGCGGCGATCGGGTCGTCGGTGCAATAGACCATCGGCTTGAACCCTTCGCGCACCAGCACCTCGGTCGCCTTCAGCGTCTCGCGCATATCGGGATACAGCGTCTTGGCCTCGCCCAGCACCTCCAGCTTGACAAGGTCCCAGCCGCCCGCCTCGCGCGCCAGCCGCAGCGTGCGGATCGCACTGTCGGCGTCAAAGCAGCCGGCGGTGTTGGGCAGGTAGGTGACGCGCTTGGGGTCGATATAGTCGGTCAGCATCGGCGCGTTGCGGTCGCTGACGTTGACGCGGCGAACGGCGACGGTGACGATCTCTGCTCCCGACGCCTCGACGGCGGCGGCGTTCTGGGCGAAGTCCTTGTACTTGCCGGTGCCGACGATCAGCCGCGAGCGGAAGGTGCGGCCGGCGACGCTCCAGCTGTCGGCATCTACCACGCCGGCATGGTCGCCGCCGCCGACGAAGTGGACGATCTCGAAATCGTCGCCATCCTCCACCGCCACATCGGCTAGCGTCGAGCGCGGCACCACCTCCAGGTTGCGCTCGACCGCGACCTTCTCGGGCACCAGTCCCAATTCGGTCGTCAGCGCGGCGATGGTCAGCCCGGCGGCGACCCGCTTGTGCTCGCCATTGACGGTGATCGAGACGGTTCCGTCGGAATGAGGCATCGCCAACTCCATCTGTGGCAGCGGATCGCCGGCCAGCGGCTGACCCTCGACTTCGCCAGGGATCGGCGGGTAGGCTCCAGCGATCTAGGCGCGCTCGCCGTCGCCCGCAACCGAAAGCCCGCTCATGCCCGAACAACCCGTCGTGTTCGTCCTCAACGGCCCCAATCTCAACCTGCTCGGTACCCGCGAGCCCGCCATCTACGGCCATGAAACGCTCGACGACATCGCCGGTCGGCTGGAGGATCGCGGCCGCGAACTGGGCCTGGAGGTCGACCTGCGTCAGTCCAACCACGAGGGGCATCTGATCGACTGGCTGCACGAGGCGCAGGCGGTTGGCGCGAAGGCGGTCTTGCTCAATGCCGGCGGGTTCACCCACACGTCCGTCGCGATCCACGATGCGATCCTCGCGGTCGCGACGCCGGTGATCGAGGTGCATCTGTCCAACCCGCACGCGCGTAGCTCCTTTCGCCATGTCAGCCTGGTGGGTCAGGCGGCGAAGGGCACGATCGCGGGCTTCGGCGCGCTGTCGTACATGCTCGCGCTTGAAGCGGCGGCGAGGTTCTGACAGGAGGCGCGGCCATGACCGACAACAGGGACGCGCGCGGGGGCGCCATGCAGGTCGATGTCGAGCTGATCCGGCAACTGGCCGAGATGCTGGACGCGACTCACCTCACCGAGATCGAAGTCGAGGACGGAGATCGCCGTATCCGCGTCGCGCGCAAGGCGGCGGCGGTGTCGGCGCCACCGACCATGTACCAGGCCGCCGCGCCGGCACCCGCGTCGATCACCAGCGCGCCGGCAGCCGCCGAGACCGG
>NZ_CAHJXA010000125.1 GCF_903644135.1 Sphingomonas bacterium
CTCGGCCTGCCCGCCGCGATCGGCGATTACACCGACTTCTACGTCGGCATCCATCATGCCGAGAATGTCGGGCGTCAGTTCCGGCCGGACGCGCCGCTGCTGCCCAACTACAAGTGGATCCCGATCGGCTATCACGGCCGCGCCTCCTCGATCCGGCCGTCGGGCGTGCCGGTGGTGCGGCCGCGCGGCCAGCGCAAGGCCCCGGACGCCGACGCGCCGGTGTTCGGCCCCTCGGCACGGCTCGACTATGAGCTGGAGCTGGGCATCTGGGTCGGCGCTGGCAACCCGCTCGGCACCCCGATCCCGATCGCCGAGGCGGGCGAGCATGTCGCCGGCTTCTGCCTGCTCAACGACTGGTCGGCGCGCGACATCCAGGCGTGGGAGTATCAGCCGCTCGGGCCGTTCCTCGCCAAGAACTTCCACTCCAGCGTCTCGCCCTGGGTAGTGACCGCGGAGGCGCTGGCCCCGTTCCGTACCGCGCAGCCGGCGCGGCCCGATGGCGATCCGCAGCCGCTGCCCTATCTGCTCGACGCCGACGACCAGGCGCACGGCGCACTCGCGCTCACGCTGGAGGTGACGCTGACCACGACCCGGATGCGGGCGGAGGGAGCAGCGCCGCATCGCCTCAGCCGCGGGCCGGCGACCAACATGTATTGGACGGTGGCGCAGATCGTGACGCACCATGCGTCGGGCGGCTGCAATCTCCAGCCGGGCGACCTGATCGGCACCGGTACCATCTCGGCGGCGAGCGACGACGGCTTTGGCAGCCTGCTGGAGATCAGCCGCGGCGGCAGCCGGCCGGTTACGCTCGCCGGCGGCGAGACACGCGGCTTCCTGGAAGATGGCGACGAGGTGGTGATGACCGCGCGGGCTGAGGCACCGGGCTACGTCCCGATCGGGTTCGGCGAGTGCCGCGCGCGGGTCCTGCCGTCGCCACGCTGATGCGGCTCCACGGCTATTGGCGCTCGGGCACCTCCTACCGCGTGCGGATCGCGCTCGCGCTCAAGGGGCTCGCCTACGAGCAGGTGAGCTATGACCTGCGTCGCGGCGAGCAGCGCGGGGCGGATTACGCCGCGCTCAACCCTCAGCCGCTGGTGCCGGCGCTCGAGCTGGACGACGGCACCGTGCTGACCCAGAGCCCGGCGATCCTCGAATGGCTGGAGGAGGCGCATCCCGCCCCGCCGCTGCTGCCGGCCGCCGCCGGAGATCGCGCGATCGTGCGGGCGATGGCGGCGCTGATCGGCTGTGACGTCCACCCGCTGAACAACCTGCGCGTGCTGCAGGCGCTGCGCCACGATCTTGGTGCCGACAAGGCGCAGATAGAGGCCTGGACCGCGCGCTGGATCGGGGACGGGTTCGCCGCGCTGGAGCCGCTGGTCGCGCGCCATGGCCGCGGCGCGGCGTTCGGCACCACGCCGACGCTGGCCGACTGCTACCTGGTGCCGCAGGTCTATTCCGCCGAGCGGTTCGGCGTGCCGCTCGACCCCTATCCGCGGCTGGTCGAAGCCGCCGCGGCGGTGCGCGCCCGCGCCGATGTCGCCGCCGCCCATCCGGACCGCCAGCCCGACGCCGCATGAGCGGCGACGCGCGCCTGTTCGCCACACCCGCCGGCGTCACCCTCGGGTCGCTCGACGCGGTGCCCGACGGCGGCACCCGCAACTACGTGCTCCAGCTGCGCGCCGGACGCTTCCACGGGTTCGTCATCCGCCGCGGCGACCGCGTGTATGGTTATGTCGACCGCTGCCCCCATGCCGGCCTCCCGCTCGCGCAGAAGCTCGACCGCTACCTGACGGCGGACGGCCGCTACATCGCGTGCAGCTGGCATGGCGCGTTGTTCGATCCGAGCAGCGGCCTTTGCGTCGGCGGTCCGGGTGCGGGCCAGCGGCTGACCGAATGGCCGGTGGAGGTCAACGAGCGGGTGATCGTCACAAGGTGAAGGGACTTGGAGGCGATGGATGATCGCGGGTGCTGATGGAGCCTTGGATGGCCTGCAACAACCGTCGACGGAGTTGCATCGATAGGATTGATGCCTGAACATCGGTCCTCGTTTGCATCTCGGCAGAGCAGCCGCCGCGCTAGCAGGCACGCACCTTCAACAGCTTGGTGCCTCGATCGTTGGTCATGATGGGCCCGTGAGAGGTTAAGCGATCCAACAGCGGCTTGGCAGCGCCGCGTCTCAGGCGGCGGTCCGTTCGATCTCGGGTCCGAGCGTGGCGACGAACTGGTCCATGGTCGGCTCGCCGATGTCGACCGCCTTGGCGTTGCCGCCGGCGACGACCGTCACGTCAGTGATGCCGATCACCTTGAGGATCATCGCGCCGACCGTGACCTTATCGTCTTCATCACGAAAAAAGGGTGACGAACCGGCTGCGTTTCATCTGGCAATTGCCTTCGATCATCTGCCAGTCGATCGGATTGATGGAGGCCGCCCTGATCTCGATCTGGACCCGCGTCGGCGACGGCGGGAGGATCGGGTAATCCGTTCGAAATTCCAGCACCTCGCTCGACGGTCCGTACCGCGATTGAGTGACCGCCTGTGCTTCCGCCCCGCGTCGGATGCGGCCCGCCGGTGAACCACCACGTGTAGACGTTCACGGATTAATTGGTGGCTTGCTAAGTTTGGTCATTCGTTCATCTCGGTTTCGCGCCACCCGCCTCCCCAACCCTGCCCTGCCGCAGATCGTATCATTGCAGAAGTCTTGGCGAAGATGCGCACATAGAACGGCTTGGCGCGGGCAATGCTGCGTGTATCGCACAGCAGAACGTCGTCGGGCGGCACATCGCGATGCCGATGAGGATATGACGTTGCGGCGGCGCTCAACTCACATCAATCAAGGCGCGGATCGTTCGCTTAAGTGAGGTGTCATGCCGATTTGGTCCACGGATTCGCTGGATATTGACTACAAGGACACTGGCCCGCGCGACGGGCCGGTCGTCCTCCTGATCCACGGTTGGCCCGACGACGCCTCGACCTGGGACGCGGTGGTGCCGCTGCTGACCGAGGCCGGGCTGCGGACGATCGTGCCGGCCTTGCGCGGGTTCGGGGCGTCGCGGCTCCATGACGGTGTCGCGCGCACCGGCAACAGCGCGATCCTCGCGATCGACATGGTCGCGCTGCTGGACGGGCTCGGCGTCGAACGGTTCATGGTCGCGGGACACGATTGGGGTGCGAACACCGCCGAGGCGATGGCGGTGGGCTGGCCCGACCGGGCCGCCCCGCCTCGGCGGGATGCCGACCCCGCCGTTCGAGCAGGCGCAGCGACAATGGTATCATTGGTTCATGGCGACGGCGCGCGGCGCGGAGGCGATCCGTGCCGACCGGCGCGGCTTCGCGCATCGGCACTGGGTAAACTGGTCGCCGCCTGGCTGGTTCGACGAGGCGACGTTCGCCCGGGTCGCCGAAGCCTGGGACAATCCCGACTGGGTCGACGTCACGCTGCACAGCTATCAGGCGCGCTGGGATGAGGCCGAACCCGATCCCGCCAGCCGCTGGCTGGAGGACAAGGTCAAGGCGACCAAGGCGCTGTCGCTGCCGACGATCTATATTCAAGGTGCCATCGACGGCGTGAACCCGCCGTCTGCTGCCAAGACCGTGCCGTCCAGGTTCACCGGACCCTTCGCGTTCGTGACGCTGGCGGGCGTCGGCCATTTCGCGCAGCGCGAGGACTCCGACGCCGTCGCCAGGCATTTGGTCCATCTCTTCACCGGCGATCCCGCCACCCTGACCGATGTCGTCGACCGGAGCCTGACCATGACCAAAGCCAAGCCCTTCATAGCCGGCCTAGCGGCGATCGGCGCGCTTGCTGCCGTTACCGTCGGCGCGCGCGCGATCGCGCAGACGCGCTCGCCGCTGACGCAGGTCGCGCAGTTCGATCATCAGGCGACCGGCGTCGCGGTCGTCGAGGACGGTCGCCGCTTCGTTAATTTCCCGCGCTGGACCGACGACGCACCGGTCTCGGTCGCCGAGGTGCTGCCGAACGGGGCGCTCAAGCCCTATCCCGACGCCAAGTGGAACAGCTGGCGCAACGCCCGCGCCAACGAGCTGCCGGTCGGCGACTACTTTATCTGCGTGCAGTCGATCGTGCCCGACGGCCATGGCAACCTCTGGGTGCTCGACCCCGGCGCGCCGGGGAACGAGAAGATTCTGGAAGGCGCGCCCAAGCTCGTGCGGATCGACCTCAAGAGCAACGCGGTGACCAAGGTCATCCTCGTGCCGGACGACGTGGCGCTGCAAGGCACCTACCTCAACGACATCCGCTTCTCGCCCGACGGCAAGACCGGCTACATCACCGACAGCGGCACGCGCGGCGCGATCATCGTCGTCGACCTTGAGAGCGGCAAGAGCTTCCGTGCGCTCGACGGCCACCCCTCGACGCAGATCGACAAGCGCGTGACGGTGGCGCTCGACGGCAAGCCGCTGGTCCGCCCCGACGGCCGTCAGCCCGCCTTCGCCGCCGACGGCATTGCCATCTCGAACGACGGCAGGACGCTCTACTGGCAGGCGCTGACCGGCGAGACGCTCTATTCGATCGATACCGCCAAGCTGCGCGCAGAAGTGAGTGAGGCGGACCGTGCCAAGGCGGTCAGGACCGTCGCCAAGACGCATGTCGCCGACGGGCTGTGGATGAGCAAGGCAGGCACGCTCTATCTCACCTCGCCGACCGACTATTCGATCAAGCGGCTGAACGGCACCGCGGTCGAGACCGTCCTCACCGACAGGCGTCTGCGCTGGCCGGACACCTTCTCCGAGGGGCCGGACGGCACGATCTACGTCACCGCCAGCCACATTCAGGACACGCAGTGGTTCACCCCCGGCGCGCCGCCGTCGATCCGGACGCAGCTCTTCTCCTTTCAGCCTGCCCGCTGATCCTCGAACACGAGCGACAATCCATGACCCATCTTCGCTACAGCGCCACCACCGAGCAGACCGACGCCGATGAGCAGGCAACGATCGACGGCATCATCAAGGGCATGACCGGCCAGAGCGAGACGGTCGAGAAGCGCGAACACCATGCGGTGCGCGCGAGCCACGCCAAGAGCTCGGCGTGCGTGATCGGCGAGCTGGTCGTGCCCGAGGGGCTGCCGCCCGAATTGGCGCAAGGCCTGTTCGCCAAGCCCGGCACGTACCAGGTTGCCGTTCGCTTCGCGCAAGGGCCGGGCGAGACGCTCGGCGACCGCGTCTCCACACATCGCGGCATGTCGATCAAGGTCTTCGGCGTCGAGGGTGAGAAGCTGCCGGGCCACGATGCCGACACGCAGGATTTCGTGCTGGCGACAGGCACCACCTTTCCGTCCGGCACCGCCAAGGGCTTCCTGCGCGACGGCACGGTGATCGGCGGATCGGCGGGGATGCCCGAGGTCGTGAAGAGCGCGGTGTCGTTGACGATGCGCAACTTCAACCGGCTGCTGCACGCGTTCGGCACCGAGAACGCCAAGGCGGACTTCTTCGGCCATCCGTTCAGCCATCCGATGTCGGAGGGCTATTTCAGTCAGGCGCCGGTCCGCTTCGGCGACCATGTCGCCAAGCTCGGCGCGGTGCCGGTCGCCGCCGAGCAGCTCGCGCTGGCCGACTGGCAGCTCAATCCGCACGAGGACGAGGACGGCTTCCGCCACGCCGCGGTCGCTTACTTCGAGACGCACGACGCGGTCTACGAACTGAAGGCGCAGCTCTGGACGGACGAGGATCGGCAGCCGATCGAGGACGCGTCGGTGGACTGGCCGGTCGAGGTCAGCCCCTATCGCACGATCGCGACCATCCGACTGCCGCGCCAGGCCGCCTATGGTCCGGCGCGGGTGCGCTATTTCGACGAGGTGATGACCTTCACCCCGGCGCACAGCCTTGCGGCGCACCGCCCGCTCGGCTCGGTGATGCGCGCGCGCCTGCAGGTCTATCAGGCGCTCAGCGATTTCCGTCACCGCGAGAACGGCATCGCGCCGGCGAACACCGCGAGCATCGCTGCCATCCCTGCATGATTGCCGGTCGACAGCATGGCGGCGATCTGCCGCGGGATGGCCGGCGTTAGGTCCAGCTAACGCCATGACGAGCATCCTGCCGCCGTTCGCTTCCGGGTTCTTCCTCTCCGCCGCGCTCATCATGGC
The DNA here is from genome assembly GCF_903644135.1 of Sphingomonas bacterium. GTDB lineage: Bacteria > Pseudomonadota > Alphaproteobacteria > Sphingomonadales > Sphingomonadaceae > Sphingomonas. The sequence goes on from NZ_CAHJXA010000125.1 coordinate 6,100, forward strand.
GATCGGCGCGCAAAACCTGTTCGTGCTGCGGCAAGGGCTGCGGCGAGAGCATGTCGGCGCGGTTGTGCTGTTCTGCGGCGGTGCCGATGCGCTGTTGATCGCGGCCGGGGTGGGCGGTGTCGGCGTATTCCTAGCCGCCATCCCGCGACTGACCACCGCCCTGACGGTGGGCGGTGCCGCCTTCCTCGCCTGGTATGGGGTCAAGGCGCTGCGCCGCATGGCCGCTCCCGCGGCCATGGTCGTCGGCGACAGTCAGGGCACGACGCTCGGCCGGGTGCTGGCGGCGACGGCTGCCTTCACCTTCCTCAACCCGCATGTGTATCTCGACACGGTGCTGCTGATGGGTGCCGCCGGAACGAGCCAGCCGGCCGAACTGCGCCCGATCTTCGTGGCGGGTGCCGCGGTGGCGAGCTTCACCTGGTTCGCCACGATCGGCTTCGGTGCCCGCCTGCTCGAACCGGTCTTCGCCCGGCCGGCGGCATGGCGTGTCCTCGACGCGTTCGTCGGCGTCGTGATGCTGACGCTGGCGGTTTCCTTGCTCCTCCACGTCGCACCAGCGCTAGGGTGAGCTGATCACTTCCTCCCTTTGACCATGGTATGCACGCGGGCGACCAGGTCGGCGATGTTGAACGGCTTGGTCAGCAACTCCATGCCCCGATCGAGATGGCCGGCCCCGACCGCCGCGTTGGCGGCGTAGCCGGTCACGAACAATATCTTGAGGTCGGGTCGCGCCACCCGGCCCGCGTCGGCCACCTGCCGTCCGTTGAGGCCGCCGGGCAGGCCGACGTCGGTGATGAGCAGGTCGATGCGCTCGCTCGACTGCATGACCTTCACGCCGGCGGGACCGGTGGGTGCCTCCAGCACGCGATAGCCCTCGTCGGCCAGCACCTCGCCGACCAGCTGGCGGATCGCGATCTCGTCCTCCACGATCAGCACCGTCTCACCGGGGATGGCGCGCTGCGCGTCGGGGGTGTCGGCGGTACGGTCGGAGACAGCGACATCGCCGATATGGCGTGGGAGGTAGAGGCACATGGTCGTGCCCTGCCCGACCTCGGAATAGATGCGGACCTGCCCGCCCGACTGCCGAACGAAGCCGTAGATCATCGAAAGACCCAGCCCCGTCCCCTCGCCGATCGGCTTGGTGGTGAAGAACGGATCGAACACCCGCTCGATGACCTTGGGTGCCATGCCGCTGCCGGTGTCGCTGACGCACAGCGAGACATACTCGCCCTCCGGCAGGTCGCGCTCCGTCGCGGCGCGGGCGTCGAGCCGCTTGTTGCTGGTCTCGATCGTCAGCCGCCCGCCATCGGGCATCGCGTCGCGCGCGTTGATGCAGAGGTTGAGGAGGGCGTTCTCCAGCTGGGGCGCGTCGACCAGCACCGGCCACAGCCCCGCGGTCGCGACGACGCTGGTCTCGATCGCCGGGCCGAGCGTGCGGTCGATGATCTCCGCCATGCCCGCGATCAGCCGGTCGGCGTCGGTCGGCGTCGGCGCGAGCGTCTGGCG
>NZ_CAHJXA010000126.1 GCF_903644135.1 Sphingomonas bacterium
CGCCTGCCGCGCATATGCGAGGCGGTTCGACTGGCGCACCAGCGCGGCGGAGTTCTTCGACGCGCTCGCCCCGATCGAGCACCGCCACGCGGCATGATGCCGACCGTCATCCTCGCCCCGACCGGGACGCAGGGCGACATCAACCCCTTCCTCGCCGTCGCGCTCGCCCTGCAAAAGGCGGGGTGCCGGCCGGTGATGGCGGTGATGGACGATTATTGCGCGGGCATCGCCGCGCAGGGGGTGGAAGTCCGGGCGATCCGGCCAGGCCGCCGCGAGATCGAGGCAGACGGCCATGACGACGCCTCCATCGCCCGCGCCGTGTCGAGCGACCTGCGCGCAGGGCTCGGCATCGCGCTGCCGCATCTCGCCGCGTCCTATCTCGACCTCAGCGCGGCGATGCGTGGCGCGGATGTCGTGGTCGGCGGCTCGCTGTCGACTGCGGCGCGCATCGCGGCGGAGGTCGCCGGCCTGCCGCTGGTGACGCTGGTGCTGCAGCCGATGGGGTTCCTGTCGGCGGCCGAGCCGCCGCTGATGAGCGAGGCACCCTGGCTGCGCTCCGTCGGCCAGCGCTGCGGCCGGTCGGCGGTGCGCGCCTTGTACGCGCTGGCGAGCTGGCGCGGTCGTGCCAGCCTGCGCCCCGCCATCGAGCTGAGGCGGCGGCTCGGTCTCGCGCCGTTGCGCGACGAACTGATCGACGGGCCGCGCCGCAGCGAGCGGATCGTCGCCATGTATCCCGCCAGCTTCGCGCCCTTGGCCGCCGACGCGCCGCCGCAGGCGATCAGCGCCGGTTTCGCATTCCATGACGGGCCGCCGGGAGTGCCGCTGGATGCCGAACTCGACCGCTTCCTGCGCGCCGGGCCGCCGCCGATCGTCTTCACGCTGGGCAGCTTTGTCGTACATGCCCCCGGCGACTTCTTCCCGGCCAGCGCCGCCGCCGCGCGCCGGCTCGGCCGTCGGGCGGTCCTGCTCGTCGGCCGCCATGCGGTGGACCGTTATCGCCACCTCGCCGGACCGGACGTCGCGGTGGCCGGCCATGCGCCGCACTCGGCGTTGCTGCCGCGCTGCGCGGCGGTGGTGCATCACGGCGGCATCGGCACGATCGCGCAGGCGTTGCGCGCCGGCATCCTGCATCTCGCCTGTCCCTATTTCGGCGACCAGTTCGACAATGCCGACCGGCTGGTCCGCCTCGCCGTCGCGCGCTCGCTGGCGCTGCGTGACTATGCGAGCGGTCCGGCAGCGGCCGCGCTTGCCGCGCTGCTGGGCGACCGCCGGATCATCGCGCGTGCCGATGCCCTGAGCGGCCGCATGACGGCGATCGATGGCCCGTGGGTCGCAGCCGCCGAGGTCGCGCGGATCGCGCTGCGGCAAAGCCTGCCGCCGCTGCGACGGGTGGGGTGAGGATCGAGGCGATCGTTCGTGACGATTGTGCCGCCGTATCCGTCTCCTGCACCTTATGACGTTGGCGGCGAAGGTTAATGAGCGTAGAGACTTGGTGTGACTCGCTCATCCCAGCCGATCGGCCGGAAACCCCTCGCATCATTGCTGCTGCTCCCGCTTGCGCTGGGAGGCTGTGAGCCGGGATTGTTGAACCCGGCCGGCCCGGTCGCGGCGGGCGAGCGGACGATCCTGATCAACAGCCTGGCGATCATGCTCGCCATCGTTGTGCCGACCATCCTTGCGACGATCGCCTTTGCCTGGTGGTTCCGCGCCGGCAACACGCGTGCCCGCTATCGGCCCGACTTCACCTATTCGGGCCAGCTGGAGCTGCTGGTCTGGTCGGTCCCGCTGCTGGTCGTCATCTTCCTTGCCGGCATCGCCTGGATCGGCAGCCACGATCTCGACCCGCCGCGCCCGCTGGCCAGCAAGATCAAGGGCATGGAGGTCGACGTGGTGTCGCTCGACTGGAAATGGCTGTTCGTCTATCCCGGCCAGGGTGTCGCCAGCGTCAACCGGCTGGTGATCCCGGCCGGCACCCCCGTCACCTTCCGCGTCACGTCGGGCACGGTGATGAACAGCTTCTTCATCCCCCGCCTCGGCAGCCAGATCTATGCCATGGCGGGGATGGAGACCAAGGTGAACCTGATGGCCGACCGCCCCGGCCGCTTCCGCGGCCTGTCGGCGCACTATAGCGGCGAGGGGTTCGCCAATATGGGCTTTGCGGTCTTTGCGGTGCCGCCGGCGCAGTTCGCCGGCTGGGTAGCGCGGGCCAAGGCCGCCGGGCCGGTGCTCGACGGCGCAGCCTATGGCAAGCTGAGCAACGCCGACGGCAACATCGCCCCCTTTACCTATCGCGCGGTCGGGCCGCGCTTCTTTGAGGCGGCAGTCGCGCGGTCCGTCGCCCCGCCCAAAACGGTCGTTGACGGCCGGGAGCAGCGTAAAGATGTCCGGTAGCCTCCTGTTCGGCAAGCTCGGCTGGAACGCCATCCCGTTCAGCGAACCGATCCCGATGATCACGTCGGGCGTGGTCGCGACGATCATCTGCGGCGTCATCTTGTGGGTGTGGCGCGCCGGCTATGTCCCGTATCTGTGGCGGGAATATATCACCTCGGTCGATCACAAGAAGATTGGCATCATGTATTGCGTGCTGGCGCTGGTGATGCTGCTGCGCGGCTTCTCCGACGCGCTGATGATGCGATCGCAACAGGCGCTTGCCTATGGCGGCAGCCAGGGTTTCCTGCCGGCCAATCATTACGATCAGGTCTTCTCCGCGCACGGCACGATCATGATCTTCTTCGTGGCGATGCCGTTCCTGATCGGGCTGATGAACTTCGCCGTGCCGCTGCAGCTCGGCGTGCGCGACGTCGCTTTCCCGACGCTCAACTCGGTGTCGTTCTGGCTGACCGCATCGGGCGCACTGCTGATCAACATCAGCCTGGTGGTCGGCGAGTTCGCCAAGACCGGCTGGGTCGTCTATCCGCCGCTCAGCGAGCTGGCCTATTCGCCCGGCGTCGGCGTCGATTATTACCTTTGGGCGCTGCAGATATCGGGAGTCGGCACCCTCCTGTCGGGCGTCAACCTGGTGACGACCATCCTCAAGATGCGCGCGCCGGGGATGAGCCTGACCAAGATGCCGATGTTCTGCTGGACGTCGCTCGCCTCCAACCTGTTGATTGTCGCCGCCTTCCCGATCCTGACCGCGACGCTCGCGATGCTGATCCTCGACCGGTATCTGGGGTTCCACTTCTTCACCAACGACGCCGGCGGCAACCAGATGATGTTCGTCAACCTCATCTGGGCATGGGGCCATCCGGAGGTCTATATTCTGATCCTGCCGGCGTTTGGCATCTTCAGCGAGGTGGTATCGACCTTCTCGGGCAAGCCGCTGTTCGGCTATCGCTCGATGATCGTCGCGACCATGGCGATCTGCATCCTCGCCTTCATGGTCTGGCTGCACCATTTCTTCACCATGGGCGCGGGAGCGGACGTCAACGGCTTCTTCGGCGTCACCACCATGATCATCGCGGTGCCGACCGGCGTGAAGGTCTTCAACTGGCTGTTCACCATGTATGGCGGCCGCATCCGCTATTCGACGCCGATGCTGTGGTCGGTCGGCTTCATGGTGACATTCGTCATCGGCGGAATGAGCGGCGTGCTGCTGGCGGTGCCGCCGGCCGACTTCGTGCTGCACAACTCCGTGTTCCTGGTGGCGCATTTCCACAACGTCATCATCGGCGGCGTGCTGTTCGGCGCGTTTGCTGGCTACAGCTACTGGTTCCCGAAGGCGTTCGGCTTCCAGCTCGACGAGACCTGGGGCAAGCGCGCCTTCTGGCTGTGGCTGACCGGCTTCTATGTCGCGTTCATGCCGCTCTATGTGCTCGGCCTGATGGGCATGACGCGCCGGCTGCACCATTATGACGTGCCGGGCTGGCATCCATGGCTGCTGGTCGCGGCGTTCGGCGCGGCGATGATCGCCGCCGGCATCGGCTGCCAGATCACGCAGCTGTTCGTGTCGATCCGCAACCGGGCCGCGCTGGAGGACCATAGCGGCGACCCGTGGGACGGCCGCAGCCTGGAGTGGATCACGACCTCGCCGCCGCCGGTGTTCAACTTCGCGGTGCTGCCCAATGTCGAGGACGAGGAAGCCTATTGGAGCGTCAAGAGCCGGGCGCGCGAGACGCGCTCGCTGTCGGAGCGGCCCGACTATCAGCATTTCGAGATGCCGCGCAATTCGCCGACCGGCGTCGTCACCGCCTTCTTCGCCAGCGCGATGGGGTTTGCGTTGATCTGGCACATCTGGTGGCTGGTCGGGCTCGGCTTCCTGGGCGCGTGGGCGACCTTTGTTGTGTTCGCGTGGCGCGATGAAGCGGAATATGACGTGTCGGCCGAGGAAGCCAAGCGGCTCGACGACGAGCGGCGGCGCGCCAAGGCCAGCATGATCGGCCTGCCCGACGAGGCGCTGGCATGAGGCCCGGGTTGTGAGCGCGCACGCCAGGCGAGACCCCCACCAGTTGGGTCGCGGCGAGAGGCCGATCAGCGAGCGCGGCCCGGCCCCGCGCCGGATCGTCGTCTCTTATGGCTTCTGGATCTTTCTGCTTTCCGACTTCATCATGTTCTCGGCCTTCTTCGCCGGCTACGCGGTGCTGGGCGGCGAGACGGCGGGCGGGCCATCGGGGCGCGAGCTGTTCGACCTCAAGCTGGTCGGATGGGAGACGGCGTTTCTGCTGCTGTCGAGCTTCGCCTGCGGCATGGCGGCGATCGCCATGGCCGTGAAGCGCGCACCGCTGTTCCAGCTGGCGATGGCGGTGACGGCGCTGTTCGGGGCCGGCTTCCTCGTGCTGGAGCTCAGCGAGTTCGCGCATCTGATCGGCGAGGGGAACGGGCCGTCGCGCAGCGCCTTCCTGTCGGCGTTCTTCGCATTGGTGGGATGCCATGGCCTCCACGTCACGCTCGGTCTCGTCTGGCTGACGACGATGATGGCGCAGGTCTGGGCCAAGGGGTTCCGCGACGACATCGTCCGCCGCGTCCTGTGCTTCAGCCTGTTCTGGCACGCGCTGGACATCATCTGGGTGGCGCTGTTCACCGTCGTCTATCTGTTCGGCAAGGGAGCCGGGGCATGAGCGAGCGCGATCTCACCCCCGAAGCGCGCAGCGACAGCGCGCCGGGCGAGCAGGGCGACCCCGATCACGATCCCGCCGCCGGCATCCGCGGCTATGTCGTCGGGCTGGTGCTGGCGGCGCTGCTGACCGGGGCGTCGTTCCTGGTCGCGGCCGGCGGACTGGTCTGGGCACCGGGCATCCCGGTGGCGCTGATTGCGCTGGCGATCGGCCAGATGGGTGTCCACCTGGTGTTCTTCCTCCACATCACCAGCGGCCCCGACAACACCAACAACACGCTGGCGCTTGCCTTTGGCGTGCTGATCGTCGGGCTGGTGCTGGTCGGCACCTTGTGGATCATGGCCAATCTCAGCCACAACATGGTGTCGATGGAAGCAATGATGCACGCCCAGCCTTGACGGCGGGAGCCAAAGCCCCGCCCGCCCGTTCGCCGCTATCGATGTCGTTCCGCTCCTTTCTGCTCGGCCGGGCCCTCGCCAATCGTGAGCTGAGCGACCAGAAGATCGGCTGGCTGGCGGCGGTGCCGGCGATGGGGCTCGATGGCCTCGGCTCCTCGTCCTATGGGCCGGAGGCGGCGCTCACCATCCTGATCCCGCTGGGCGCGGCCGGCCTGACCGCGATCGGCTGGGTGATCGCGCCGATCGTCGCGCTGCTTGCGATCCTGTATCTCTCCTACCGCCAGGTAGTGGTCGCCTATCCGTCCAACGGCGGGGCCTATACCGTCGCCAAGCAGAATCTGGGCGAGGGCGCGGCGCTGGTCGCGGCGGCGGCGCTGATGATCGACTATGTCCTCAACGTCGCGGTCGGCATCTCCGCCGGCGTCGGTGCGCTGACCTCGTCGCTGCCGGCGCTGCATCCCTGGACGCTGGAGCTGTGCCTGGGGGTGCTGGCGCTGGTCGCGATCGCCAATCTGCGCGGCACGCGCGAGGCTGGCTGGCTGTTCGCCGCGCCGACCTACCTGTTCATTGCCAGCTTCCTCGGGCTGGTCGGCTGGGGAATGGTGCGCATCGCCCTGGACGGCGGCCAGCCGGTCGCGGTCGTCGCCGCGCCGCCGCTCGGCGCAGCGACGCAGACGGCCGGATTGTGGCTGCTGATGCGCGCCTTTGCCGCCGGCTGCACGGCGATGACCGGGGTCGAGGCGGTGTCGAACGGCGTCAACGCGCTCAAGGAGCCGGTGGTGAAGCAGGCGCACCGCACGCTGACCGCGATCTGCCTGGTGCTCGGGCTGCTCCTGGCGGGCATCGCGGTGGTCGCGCACGGCTATCGGCTTGGCGCAATGGACCAGACCCGGCCAGACTATCAGAGCGTGCTGTCGCAGCTGGCGGGCGCGGTGGTCGGCCATGGCGCGATCTACTATGCGGCGATGGCGAGCCTGCTGGCAGTACTGTGCCTCTCGGCGAATACCAGCTTCGTCGGCTTCCCGCGCCTCGCCCGGCTGGTCGCGCTCGACGAGTATCTGCCGCGCGGCTTCGCGGTCGCCGACCGACGGCTGGTGTTCTCGGTCGGGGTCATGTTCCTGACCGTCACCGCCGGCGTGCTGCTGGTGATGTTCGGCGGCATCACCGACCGGCTTATCCCGCTGTTCGCAATCGGCGCGTTCCTGACCTTCACGATGAGCCAGCTCGGCATGGTCGTCCACTGGCGGCGGCAGCCGGGGCGCAATCTCGGCCGGCTGGCGATCAACGCGCTGGGTGCGGGCACGACGATCGTGGCACTCACAGTGATCCTTGCTGCCAAGTTCCTGGAAGGGGCGTGGCTGGTCGTGCTGGCGCTGCCTGCGACGGTGCTGCTGCTGCGCGGGGTGCATCGCTACTATGCCGGGCTCGACAGGCGGCTGGCGGTAGCCGGCGACTTCGCTGTCGAGGAGACCGAGCCGCCCACGGTGCTGGTCGCCTATGAGGAACGCAACCGGATGAGCGACCGGGCGCTGCGCTTCGCGATGACGCTGTCGCCCGACGTCCTCGCCGTCCACCTGCTGCGCCTCGCCGGCCCCGAGCAGGAGGAGGATATCGCCGCCGTCCGGGCGCGCTTCGATGCCGAGATCGCCGGGCCGCTCACCGCCGCCGGTCGTTCGTCGCCGCGGCTGGTGCTGGTACCCGCGCCCTATCGCGAGATCCAGGGACCGATCCTGGAGCTGGTCCGCAAGATCGACGAGGCGACGCCGGGCAGGTCGGTGGCGATCCTGATCCCCGAGCTGGTGATCCGTCACTGGTGGGAGCGGCTGCTCCACAGCCGCCGCGCCAGCCGGCTGCGCCGCGCGCTGCTCGATCATGCCGGCGCGCGGCTGATGGTGGTGAGTTCACCCTGGCGCGATTGACACATTTGTCGCCGCATTGCGGCATAGTCTTGCGACAATTCGGCCCTACCGCCCCGCCAACGAAGCGGTGGGACACGACAATGCGCGATGTGACGATGGGTTTGGCGATGGGCGGACTGGCAATGGCGTTGCCCGCCACCGCCACGGCGCAGCAGGCGGTGCCCGCCCCCGCGCCGACCGCG
>NZ_CAHJXA010000127.1 GCF_903644135.1 Sphingomonas bacterium
CGTGGCCGCCATCCTTGCCCACGCGCGCGGGCAGTCCGGGGCGGCACCGCTCGCCTGGTGCCGGGAAGCCGTCTCGCCCGACCTCAGCCCCGAGGGTGCCGCCGCGCTCGCTCATCATCGGGAGGTGATTGAAGGGCTCGGACCGGACACCGACCCTTGGCAAGCGCTCGCGTCGTTTCTACTCGACCGGACGCGCACCGCCGCGACCATCGCTGAGGCCGCAGACGTCGGCTCCCGCGCGCAGGGCATCGCCGTCTGGCAATTCATGAACTTCGTTCGCGCCCAACCGGGCGGCGGATGGCGCATCCAGCGGCTCCTCGACCGCATCCGGCAGCTGGTCCTCCTCTCCGACGATCGGGACTTGAGAAACCTGCCCGACGCCGCCAAGGGCATCGACGCGGTGCGGCTGATGACCATGCACGGCAGTAAAGGCCTGGAGTTCCCGGTCGTCCATATCCCGGGCATGAACCTGAACACGCTGCCGCGCAGTCCTCAGGCCCCGGCCTGTCCGCCGCCCGCTGGCCTTGTCGAAGGCGCGGACGGGCGCGGGCGCGAGATTACCGATCGGGAGCATCGCGACGAGCAGGAGTGCCTGTTCTATGTCGCCCTGTCCCGCGCCGAGGACACGCTGATCCTCTATGCGCCCGACCGTACGGCGGCGGCCGCGACACGCCAGCCCTCCCCCTTCATCGCCCGGCTCGGAGCGGACGTCCTCCGTACACGCGTTCCCATCGCCGCACCGGGCGAGGAGGTGCCACCGGAGCCCAGGACCGACGTTGTCTTCCTGGGCGAGCCAATCCTGACCGAGGTGCAGCTGGCGCTCTATGAGCGCTGCCCGCGCCGCTTCTTCTACACCCATGTGCTCGAGACCGGCGGCCGGCGCGGGACGACCTTGTTCATGGACATGCACGAGGTGGTGCGCCGGGTGACGCAAGCCCTGGCCGCCGATCCCGGTCATGCGCTCGATGCCGCCGCGATCGCGGCGCTCACCGACCGACATTGGGCGCAGTCGACGCTCGCGACCACGGGGGCCGAAGCGGGCTACCGGCAGGCGGCGGACGCAATGATCGGCTACTTCGTCCGGAGCCGCCAGGGGCGTGATCCGGGGCTCGCCGAGCCGCTGTGCTTCGACGTTCCCGGCGCGGCGATCGTCGTCAGGACGAATGAAGCGGTGGTTGAGCCCGACGGCGGCCGCGTGTTCCGCCATGTCCGGACCGGCCACCGCTCCGATACGCTGATGAGGAGCAAGGCGCTCAACGCCTTCGCGATCGCGGTCGGGCGCGCCGCGCCAGGCTGCCGCGCCGAGATCGTCTTCCTGTCGGACGAGACGTCGGAGCGGCTCGACATTAAGCCTGCCGCGCTCGGCAAGCGCGTCGACGACCTCGCCGGGTTCGTCGCTGGCATCCTGGACGGCCGCTACCCGCCCAAGGCCTCGACGCGCACCTGCCCCAACTGCCCCGCTTTCTTCATCTGCGGACCAGCGCCGTCCGGCAGGCTCGAAAAGATTCTCGCCTAGCGTTTTCCGGTCCGCCTGAACGGCGGGGATTGGTCCTTCAGAAGCCTTCGCGCGGTTGCGGCGGCGAACGTGAAAGACCTCTCCCCATGGATAACCATCCCCACGTCTCCGAACCGGACGACGACCAGCCCCGCGGCCGCGAGGCGACCTTCCGCATCCAGCTGGCGCTGGACTCGGTCGAGTTCCGCCCGCACGCCATCGACGACCCGATCCCGCTCGGCCGCCAGATCCTCAATGCGGGCGGCCTGCGGCCCCCCGAGGCGTTCAGCCTCTACACGATCCTGCCCTCCGGCGATTTCGAGGATCTGCGCCCCGACGAGGAAGTCGATCTGCGCGCCAAGGGGGCCGAGCGCTTCATCGCTTTCTCGACCGACCGCCTCTTCCGCGCCACGCTGAACGGGCGGCCAATCGTCTGGGGCGTCGCCGCGATCCCCGAGCATGCGCTGCGCGTGCTGTCGGGTATCTCCGGCGATGAGGAGGTGTATCTCGAGGTCCGGGGCGGGACGGACCAGCTAATCCCCGAGGGCGGCAGCGCCGATCTCGGCGGCCAGGGCGCGGAGTGCTTCATCACCGCGCCGAAGCCGAAGCTCTACGTCTTCATCGTCAACGGCGTCCGCTACGAGAGTAACCAGCGCCGCCTGACGGGCCTGCAGATTAAGGCGCGGGTCGCGAACTGGGACCCGAGCCACGACTTGGTGCTGGAGGGCCACGGCCACGACCCGGACCGCGTCATCGCCGACGACGAGAGCGTCGAGCTGGACGTCGAGCACGGCCCCCGCCGCTTCTCGTCGGTGCCCAAGGCGAACTTCGGCTGATGAACGCGATCGTTGAACGCCAGCTCGCGCAGCTGCGCGAGCGCTTCGGGCAGGTCGAAGCGGCCACGCTCGGAAGCGGCACGCTCCTCGTCACGGTGGCGGGCGTGCCACTCCCGCCGGGCTGGTCAGCGCGCGCCACCAGCGTCCGCTTCCTGGTCCCGCCGGCCTATCCCTTCGCCGCACTCGACTGCTTCTGGACTGACGCCGGGCTGACCTTGGCGGGTGGCGGAGCGCCGCGTGCGTCCGCGGCCAACCCGATCCCGGAGGTTGGCCAAGCCGGCCTCTGGTTCTCGTGGCACCTCACGGGGCCCTGGGACCCGAACCGCGACACGCTGTCGAGTTGGGTGAACACGATCCTTGATCGGCTAAGGCAAGCGGCATGACCGGGCTCCGTTTCGCCGCGCCCGGTTACGCCACGCTGCACGAAGCGCTGCTGCGCGAGACCGACCGGGAGACCTGTGCGGCCGCCTTCACTCACGCCAACCCTAAGCACGGCGCGTGGGTCGTTGCCGAGCCCGGCGTCGAGCTCGTTCCCGAGAGCGCCTATGAGCGCCGCGACGCCGTCTCGGCCGTGCTGAGGCCCGCCTATCTGGTGAACCTCGCCAATCGCGCCCGCGCGCAAGGCCTCGGCCTTGTCCTCGCGCACACCCACCCGCGCTGTGACCGAGCGCCCGTCTTCTCCCCAATCGACGACGCCGGTGAGGCGGAGATCAAGGCCTATCTCGATCGGCGAGCGCCGGACAGCGCCCCCCTCGCGCTGGTCGTCGGCCCAAACGGCTGCCGGTGCCGCCAGCTGGGCGCCACGACTGAGCTGCCGGTGTGGGAGATCGGCGAGACGGTGCGGCTGGTGTCCGACGCGGGCGCGGCGGCGGGCGCCAGCGTTCACGATCGGCAGATTCGGGCCTTCGGCGCTATCGGCCAGGCGATCCTGGGCAAGCTGCATGTCGCCGTGATCGGTGCCGGCGGCACCGGGTCGGTCGTCGTGCAGCAGCTCGCGCACCTCGGCGTCAGCGCCCTCACGGTCATCGACCCCGATACTGTCGAGCAGACCAACCTCAACCGCCTGGTCGGCGCGGGCCAGGGGGATGTCGGCGTGCCGAAGGTCGAGGTCGCGCGCCGGTCGGTGCTGGCGGTCAATCCCGACGCACACGTCCAGGCCGTGACCGGCGACGTCGTCGATTATGACGTTGCCCAGCGATTGGCCGGCTTCGACTTCGTCTTCCTTTGCACCGACTCCCACGCCAGCCGAGCGGTGGTCGGCCAGGCCGCCTATCAGCACCTCGTGCCGACCATCGACATGGGGGTGAGCATCACGATCGGCGCGGCGGGGGTTGAGCATGTGACCGGGCGCGTTCAGATGCTGACGCCTGGCGCGAGCTGCCTCAGTTGCACGCGCGCACTCGACGGTGAGCAGATCCGCCGCGAGATGATGACGCCGGAGCAGCGCGCGGCGGACCCCTATGTCCAGGGCCTTCACGAACCGCAGCCCGCCGTGATCTCGCTAAACTCGACCATGGCGTCGCTAGCGATCACCATGTTCCTCGGCGCGGTGACGCCGGTGCCGGCGCAGGCCCGCTTCCAGCTCTATGACGGCGTGCGGGGCACGATCAGGCCGACCGTCGCCCGCGCCAATCCGACCTGCATCGTCTGCTCCCGCGAGGGCGCGCTCGCCAAGGGAGCGTCCTGGCCGCTGCCTGTCCGCCCGCCGGAGGCGCGCGATGGACGGTGATCGCCGCGAAGTCTTGTGCCTGGGCGCGACGCTCGACAGCCCGGTGGTGCGCGAGCTTGAGAACCGCTCCTGCGTGGTCCATCTCGCCACGCCCGACAACGCGCCCGTCCCGGTAGCTCGGCTGCGCGCCGTCCTGGTCTGCTTTACGCCTGCTGACATTGAGCCCTATTGCACCTGGGTATCGACGCACGCGCGGACGCTGGCCGATTACGGCATTCGGCTGGAGTTGGTGTCGCCCGACGACGACACCCTCGGCCAAGTTCAAAGCCGGGTGGGTCCGGCGCTTAAGCTGGCGAGCGTGCGCGCTCGGACCGCCCCGCCGGTCGCCGCTCTGGCGGAGAACATCGCTCGCCATTCCGCCGGCCCGCGGCCGCGCATGGACCTGAAGATCGTCGTCGCCGACGAGCGCGAACCGATCCGCAAGGCCGACGACCCGCTGTTCCAGCGCGCTTTTCATCGGTGCCGCGAGGTGACCCTGGTCGAGCTGACCGGGGGGCGGTCCGCCGCGCGCGTGTTCGCCGCGCACATGACGGTCGAGGGCTCCGACGCGGGGGTCTGGCCGCAGCCGGCGTTCGTCAAGCTGGACCGCAGCGACAAGGTGGCGCGCGAATACGCCAACTATCGTGACTATGCGGAACGCTTCATCCCATTCGGCCTGCGCCCCAACATCCAGGCGCTGGTGGCCGGCGCCGAGCGAAGCTTGCTGGTGGGCGACTTCGTGGACCGGTCCGAGTCCCTCTGGGACCTTGCGCAGCGTGAAGTGGCAGCTCAGGCGGTCACGTCGCTGATCGACGAGACGCTGCGGGGTTGGCGCGACCAAGGCTATGCCAACGACCTTGTATCAGGCTCCCTTGCGATCGCCATGCGCGATGCGGGTCTCTGGAACCCGGAGGCGATCAAGGCCGGCTATATCGAGAAGGCGTCGGAGGCCGGGGTCCGAGTGACTCCCGTTGACCTGATGGCGACGCTCTCGGCGATGCGGCAGACGTGGCGACACGCGCCGGTCCACGGCGACCTTCACGGCGAGAACGTGCGGGTGAGGAACGGTCAGGCGATCCTGATCGACTTGGCCTCGGTCACGAGGGGTCCGATGACCGCCGACCTCGCCGCCCTTGAGACATGGCTGGCGTTCGAGCTGCCTCTCGGGGCGGACGCCACGCGCTTCGGAGACCCCGAATGGGCGCGCGAGATCGACCGGCTCTACGCGCCGACAGCCTTCCGCCACCCTCCGGGCCCTTGTGCGCCCGCAGCAAGGTTGCGGTGGATGGCGACCATTGTCCGCCAGATCCGGACGATGGGGATCGCGGCGCAATCGTGCGCGACCGAGTATCAGACGGCGGTTGCTGTGCAGCTGCTCAGACGGTGCCAGTGGGACGACGGTCCCGCTGCCGACCGTTTTCGGCGAGGTTACGGCTACCTGGCCACCGTGACCGTGATTGAAGATGCAACCGGAGGAGCGCGATGACGATGCCGGCGCGAAAAGTCCATCTGCTCGGCAACGCCTCTTATCGCGACGAGGCCGAAGCCATGCTCGCGGCGCCGGGTGACGCCGCGTTGGTCGAACGGGGCGTGCTCCGCTCGCTAGTCTTGCGTTGCCCCGACGGTTGCGGGGAGACGCTCGTGGTCAATTTTGATCCAAGGGCTGGCAAGGCGTGGCGCCTCTATCAGCGACGCGGAGCCGTCTCGGTCTATCCATCCGTCTGGCTAGATGGCGGTTGCGAAAGCCATTTCATCATCTGGAAGGACCGCATCCTCTGGTGCGACGTCTTCGAGGAAGGCAACGAGGAGCCGGACTACGATCCGGCAATCGAACCGCTGGTCCTGGACGCCTTGCCGGCCGATCGCTTCGTTGATCCCGCCACGATCGCCCAGGAACTGGACCTCATCGTCTGGGACGCCGGCAAGGCACTTCGACGATTGGTGGCGCGCGGAGACGCACGCGAGGGCGTCGGCTCCTTAAAAGGCACGTTTGGACGGATTCCCCAAGATGTGTGAGTTCTTGGCGCCCGATCTACGGCATTCTATCGAGGCATCAACCTCTTGCGGTGAGGAGTTATGAACCGGCTGATCGCGCCTCCGGCGGTTCCTGGCGGTTCCCGCGTATGTTGCGCCTTCCTCGCGTGCCGAGGGTGAGCGCAACATCGGAGTAGAATATCCGTTTGATCTAGCGAATGGCGCCCGGACCGGTTCGAATCTTCAATATCGGTTGAACCTGGGTCTAATAATGAAGCGATTGACCGGAAAGCAGACTTTCTGAACGTCCGCTACGGTCAATACCGGTCAGCTGCCTTGTGATGTTGTGTACGTCATCTGCTAATCCTGAAGAGTTTGCCCGTGTCCACCTCGCGGTAGAGGTCCACGCGCGCACCATCCCAGTGATAGTCAAGGTGGCGACCCTGCACGGGATCGAAGGCGAGGTCGGGATAGAAAAGCGCGGCGCACTGGCCGTCCGGATCTCGTCGGCTCGGGTAAACGAGCCCCTTAGAGACGCCTGAGCGTAGGCCAGCCGCGAGCCGCTGCGACTCGACGTAGTCATCGGGATCGAGTGCCGGCCCGAACGCAGGATTTCCGCCCCGCAGATCGTGAAGGGCGGCTTCGACACTCATGACGAGCTCCCGAAACTGCGACGTCCAGCCCGGCACCTCGTTGGTCTGCGCCATGAAGCAGGCATGGTGGTGCATCGTCTCGAGGAGCGCCGTCTCGAACGTCTTGGCGACGTAGAGCACGCCATAGGTCCCGTCGGAGAACCGGCTAGGCCGGTCGGGGCTGACATGCGTGAACGGCGCCATGAGAAAGGTCGCGCCTGGTCCCGAGACGCGGCGCCCGGTCGGCACGAGATCGAGGTTGCCGAGCGTCTCCATGAGGCGCGGGTTGGTCTTCTGCTCGGCGGAGATGAGAAGCGGCCAGTCTTCCGGGTCCGCGATATCCTCGAACAGGTCGATGGGAGGATAGAGGCTGCGGATGATCCGTCGGGCGCCCGTCCATCGAACGTGGGAGACCGGCACCCGCGAGGGGTCGATCACCAGGCGCCACGCTCCGCATCGAGGTATCGGCGAACGCGCATGAGGTCGGTCAGCTCGCCGCCGAGCATGACGTCGAGAGCCGAGCGACCTCCGAAAGCCTCGTTGTTCGCCTTGATCCACGCATAGCCACGAGGCCCCTCCCGGAAGATGATCCGCAGGGCCTTGTGGATGCCGAGGAGGTTTGAGAGGCGCGCCTTGCCGTCCCGGCCGAACCGGCCGGTCTCTCCGGCTTTCCAGCGGGCGAACGTGCGACGCGGGAGGTCGAGGATAACGGCGGCCTGATCGTCGGTGACGCCCCAGGCCCGAAACAGATTGAGGGCAGCCCGGAACATCGCAGCCGCCTCCTGATCGGTGATCGGCTCCGGTGAGAACGGCGCGGGTTCGTTGACGACACGGGTGAGTGTGGGCACGACGGCTCTCCTGCCATTTGACACCATCTAAGC
>NZ_CAHJXA010000128.1 GCF_903644135.1 Sphingomonas bacterium
CGGTCTGGAGCAGCGACATGAAGCGCAGCGTGTCGAGGCTGGCGCGCCACAGATAGGCATTGACGCCGATGGTGGTGACCTTGGTCGCGGGCAGGCCATGCTCGACATGGGCACGATGGTGGCACGCGCCCAGCGACAGCGCCGCCGCGCTCGCGAACAGGGCCACGGAGGCGGTACGCAACTGGCGGAACATCGGCATCATCCTGGAAGAAAGCGGGACGTCCAGCCTGTACCCGCCCCCGCCGCGCCCGGCAAGCAGCGTGCCGGTTGGCCGGCCTTGCCCGCTGTGCGATCGGGGCAACACCCCGGCATTATTTGTCCCGGCGATGGTTGGCGCGGATCGATCCATGCTAGGGGCGGTTCGAATTGCAGGCGGCGGCGTGCCGGCGGGGGAGAAGTCGTGTGTTGAGGCGGGTGATCGCGGTGATGGTAGCGGGGGCGCTTGGCGTCACCGGTACGATCGTCGCGCCCGCTCTGGGCACCGTCGCCAAGCCGCGCGTCCATCTTGCATCGCCGAGCCGTACCGCGGCGTTGCGTACGCCGATCGGCGCGTTCACCCCGGCGGCGGCCGATCCGCGGCTGGCGGCGGTGTTCGCACGCGGCGGGCTCGGCAATGGCGACTTCCACTTCACGCCTGCCGAGACGCAGCGCGGCCAGCGTGCGGTGACGGTGGCGGTGCGGATGACCAACAGCCGCGTCGCCGCCGCGCCACAGCGGCTGGCGAGCGTCGCCACCAATGTCGGGATCGCGCCGATCGCCTATAATCTGGGCGTCGCGGTCGGCTGGAAGCGGTTCGCGGTGGCAGGCGACCTCGCCCATGTCGATCTGGGTCCGCAGCCGGGCAGCCGCGACGCCGCCGATCTGTCGCTCAGTTATCGCGCCAGCCGCCGCCTAACCGGGCGCATCAAGGCAGCGACCGACCGCCCGATCGGTGAGGTTGCGCAGCTGGTCGATCTGCCGCAAAGCTATTCGGTCGATCTCGGCGGCTCCTATGCCTTGAGCCGCAGGCTGGATGTCACCGCCGGCCTCCGGTATCGCTCCGATCGCGAGCGGCTGGCGCACCTCGACGACGATCGCCGCGACAGCCAGGCGGCCTATGTCGGGACGGTGTTCCGCTTCTAGGACTCACCGTCAGCGTGACGGCAGCCACGCATCGATCGCTGCCCATCCGTCGAACCCCAGCCTAGCAATGCGTCGCCAGCGGCGGGCATCCATGCCGCCCATTGCTATGACGCCAACGTGTAATCGCTTGCCGATGCGTCCGGCGCGCATCGGTCCGAGCGGCGCGGCATCGGGGTGCGAGCGGGTGGCGAATACCGGTGAGACGAACAACAGCGCCGCGCCGGCCTGCACGCCGCGAACCGCTTCGCGCCGGTCATGCGCGGCGGCGCTCCTTACGCGGCGTGCGCCCGTCACGCCATGTACTCCCGCCTTGCCGCTGCCGCCGCCGGCGACCAGCAGCACCAGCCGGCGAGCGGTGGCGATCCGCTCGACCCGGCGCAGCAGCGCGCGTCGCTGCGCCGGCGGCGTGGCATGGTGGCGGAACACCACCCCCGCACCTGGCGGCAGCCGCTTTAGCGCCGGCCACAATCCAGCTGCCATACGCTCATCGGTCATCAGCCAGCAGTTGGGGTATCGGCGCGCCATCGGCCCGCCTATAGCGCCCAGCAATGACCGCCGACAGCAAACCCGACGTGTCTCTGGCTGCAGTACGCGAGCGGATCGCCCGCGCCGCCGCGCTTGCCGGTCGGGCCACGGCGGCGGTGACGCTGATCGCGGTATCGAAGACTCACCCGGTCGAAGCGATCGAACCGCTGCTCGCCGCCGGCCAGCGCGAGTTCGGCGAGAACCGCGTGCAGGAGGCGCAGGGCAAATGGCCGGCGTTGCGCGAGCGTTTTCCCGATGTGCGGCTCCACCTTGTCGGCCAGCTTCAGTCGAACAAGGCGGCAGAGGCGGTGGCCTTGTTCGACGCCATCCACTCGGTCGACCGGCCGTCGCTGGTGGCTGCGCTGGCGGCGGCGATGGCGAAGACCGGGCGGAGCCCCGATTGTTTCCTGCAGGTCAATATCGGCGACGAAGCACAGAAAGGTGGCTGCGCGGTCGCCGACTTACCAGCCTTGCTCACCACTGCGGCAGAGGCGGGGCTTGCGGTCGCCGGGCTGATGGCGGTTCCCCCCGCCGAGGTCGAGCCAGCCCCGTATTTCGCGCTACTCGCCAAGCTGGCGCGCGATCATGGCCTGAACGGCCTCAGCATGGGCATGTCGGGCGACGTCGAGACCGCGGTGATGTGCGGCGCGACCCATGTCCGCGTCGGCAGCGCGCTGTTCGGGGCTCGCGCATGAGGTTCGCCGCAGTTCTGTTCGACTTCGACGGCGTGCTGATCGAGAGCGAATATGCCGGCAATCGCCAGATCGCCGAATGGCTTACCGCTGCCGGCTATCCAACTACCGCCGAGGAGTCGATGGCGCGCTTCATGGGGCTGGCCGGGCCCGACTTCCACGCCGCGCTGGAGGATCATATCGGCGGCCCACTGCCTGAATCCTTCCACGTCGCCCGCGCCGCCGAGGACCAGCGCGCCATGGCGGCGGGCATCGACGCGGTCGCCGGCGCGGTGGCGTTCGTGCGCTCGCTCCCCGCCGACCTGCCCAAGGCGGTGGTGTCGTCCAGCCGGGTGCGCTGGATCGAGCGTCACCTCGACCATATTGGGCTGGCCGGCGCGTTCGGCGAGCATGTCTATTCCGGCCGCGAGCATGTCGTGCGCGGCAAGCCGGCACCCGACCTCTACCTCTTCGCCGCCGACCGGCTGGGTGTAGCGATCGCGGACTGCGCGATCATCGAGGACTCGCCGGTCGGCACTGCCGGCGCGGTCGCGTCGGGCGGGTACGTCATCGGTCTCGTCGCCGGCTCGCACTGCGGCGCGGGCCATGGCGAGCGGCTGCGCGCGCTGGGGGCCGAGGCGGTGGCGGCGGACTTCGGCAAGGTGACGCGCCTCCTCGGCTAAAACTGATGGCCGGTGCGGTCGCGCTTGGTGGCAAGGTAGCGCTCATTGTGGGGGTTGGCGGGCAGCGCATGCGCCACGCGCTCGACCACCGCGATCCCTGCCGCCTCCAACCCTGCGACCTTGGCCGGGTTGTTGGTCAAGAGCCGCACCGAGCGCTGGCCGAGCAACTCCAGCATCCGCGCGGCGACGCCGAAATCGCGCGCGTCGATCGCGAAGCCCAGCCGGGTATTGGCATCGACGGTGTCGAAACCCTGATCCTGCAACTGATAGGCGCGCATCTTGTTCACCAGGCCGATGCCGCGCCCCTCCTGCCGCAGGTACAGCAGGATGCCCCAGCCCGCCGCCTGCATCGCGCCGATGGCGGCATCAAGCTGCGGCCCGCAATCGCATTTCAGACTGCCGAGCACGTCTCCGGTCAGGCATTCGCTGTGCAGCCGGACCAGCGGCGGTGCGCCGGTCGGCTGGCCGATGACCAGCGCGACATGCTCGTCGGCGCTGCCGGGCGCGCGGAAGGCGACGATCTCGGTATCCTCCGCCGCCGAAACCGGCAACCGCGCTCGTGCGGCGAGGCGTAGCGAGCGCGGTTCCTCATGGGCCTCGACCGCGGTGACGGACAGCTCCACCGCTGCCCCGGCACCGCCGACGAAGAAGGCGGGGAGCAGCCCGGCGATCCGTGCCAGCCGCAACGCCGCGCGCGCGACCGCCGCGTCGGTCAGCGGCCGCGCGCGAAACGGCCCCTTCATCGGCGTGGCGAGATCGAGCTGCGGGTCGGCGAGTGCCATGGCGGTCGCCAGATCGAGCCACGGCGTCCGCTCGACCAGCACCGGGGCATCGGGGGCGGCCGCCTCGATCTGGTTGGCAAGCTTCAGCGTCGCCGCGCGGCCGGCGGAGATCAGCAGGTCGGCGCGGCCGGCGGGATCGAAGGCGGCGAGCCGCTCGGCATCTGCGGTCTCTACCGCGAGCAGCGCCAGCCCGTCGATCCCGATCGGCCAGCCATGGCGCAGCGCGTCGATCGCCTGCGTCGCCCGGCGCGCATCGGCGAGCGCATCGCTCACCAGGCGAACTCGGTCATGATTGGCACATGATCGGAGGGCTTCAGCCAGCTGCGGCATTCCTCGAACACGTGGTGCCGCACCGCCTGCGCCGCGGCGTCGGGCGTCGCCCACATGTGATCGAGCCGCCGGCCGCGATCCGATGCCGCCCAGTCCTTGGCACGGTAGCTCCACCAGGTATGCAGCCGCGCCGGCGCAGGATGGAAGTGGCGGCCGAGATCGACCCAGTGGCCCGCCGCCTGCAACCGGCCGAGCGCCGCCACCTCGATAGGCGTATGGCTGACCACGTCGAGCAGTTGCTTGTGGCTCCACACATCCTCGGGCAGCGGCGCGATGTTGAAGTCGCCGACCAGCACCGTCGGGCAGGCGAGGTCCTGCGACCACGCCGTCATCCGCTCGACGAAATCCAGCTTCTGACCGAATTTCGGGTTCACCTCGCGGTCGGGGACGTCGCCGCCGGCGGGCACGTAGACATTCTCCAGCCGCACGCCGTTCGCCAGCCGGATGCCGACGTGCCGCGCTTCGCGGTTCGCCTGCCAGTCGAGCCGGTCGTCCTCCGTCACCGCCACCCGGCTGACGATCGCGACGCCGTGGTGCATCCGCTGCCCGTGGAGGACGATGTGGCGATAGCCGGCCGCGCGAAAAGCGTCAGCGGGGAAGTCGCCGTCGATCACCTTGGTCTCCTGCAGACACAGGATGTCCGGCTGCACCTCGCGCAGGAAACGCTCGACGATCGCGAGGCGAAACCGCACCGAGTTGATGTTCCAGGAGACGATCTTCACGCGGGCGATCTAGGAGGTTGAGAGGGGATCGTCACCCCCGAGGCTGCGCCGCGGCGAAGCCGCGTCGTCAGTCGTTGCTTCGCAACGCTGGCCGCGCTTTTGTGCGAGTCCCACGGCGGCACGCCGAGGGCCGCAAAAAGCGAAAGGCCCCCGCTCCGGGGGCATGGAGCGAGGGCCAACCTGACGTTCGTCACGCAGGGGGATTTGAAAACCAGCCCAGGCAACAGGGGGAAAATCCCGAGCCGGCTTCGCGTCCGCGGACCCGCCTAGGCCCGCCAACCTGTCCAGCGGATGAATGGTTGGTCAGCGATGGCCTCCATTCGCCGCATTGCGGCGTGGATCGTTCCAGGCGAACGCCGAATCGCTGACGGTGACGCCATATTGTTGATTCGTCAGGCGAATCGTCGTGCGATTGTTCTGGCTGTCGAGCGCCACCCAGCCCTGCAGCACCAGCCCGGCCGGCCCGGCGGCGTCGTGCGCGAGCACTAGGTCGATGCGGCCATATTCGGGATGCTTGGGGTCGTTCGCCTCGACCGACAGCACGCGCGGGTCGCTGCCGGGGATCACCTTGGCGAAGCGCGACAGGTCGCGGCCAGGATCGAGCAGTACGCCCAGAGGCGAGTTCTTGATCGGCCAGCGCTGCACCTGCCGGACCGAATAGTCGATAAAGGTCAGCGCGCCGCCCTCGGCCACGATCAGGATCGGCACACCCTTCTGGTACTGGAAGCGCAGCCGACCCGGCTGCTTGATGGTCAGCGTACCGGTCAGCACCTTGCCGTCGCGATCGGTCTGGGTGAAGTTGGCGGTCATGGTGCCGAGCGACTGCAGGTGCTGCTGCACGGCGGCGAGGTCGTTGCTCTGGGCGACGGCCGGGGCGAGCGCGACCAGCGCTGGGATCAGGGCGGCCGGCATCAGGGCAGCAAAGCGAAACGACATGCGCGAAGACTCCTCGTCCGGCGGGGTGGCGCAGGGGGCTTGAACCGGCGGTGAACTCGCCGGCGGCGGTGGCTCAGATCGCGTGCCCCTCGGCGTCGCGCAGCACCTCGCGGCGGCCGACATGGTCGGGCCGCCCGACGACGCCGTCCTTCTCCATCCGCTCGATCAGCCGCGCCGCCGAGTTGTAGCCGATCCGCAGCTGGCGTTGCAGCCAGCTGGTCGACGCCTTGCCCGACTCGCACACCAGCTGGATCGCGGCGCGATATTGCTGGTCCTCGGGACTATCCTCGCCGGTCGGCGCACCTTCCAGCGCAAAGCCGTCCTCCGGCTCCTCGGTGACCGAGCTGATATAGTCGGGCTTGCCCTGGCCCCGCCAATGGTCGGCGACTGCGCGAACCTCGTCGTCGCTGACGAACGGGCCGTGGACGCGCACGATGCCCTTGCCGCCGGGCATGTAGAGCATGTCGCCACGCCCCAGCAGCTGCTCGGCACCCTGTTCGCCCAAGATGGTGCGCGAGTCGATCTTGCTGGTGACATGGAAGCTGATCCGCGTCGGCAGGTTGGCCTTGATGACGCCGGTGATGACGTCGACCGACGGGCGCTGGGTGGCCATGATGAGGTGGATGCCGGCCGCGCGCGCCTTCTGGGCGAGACGCTGGATTAGGAACTCGACCTCCTTGCCGGCGGTCATCATCAAATCCGCGAGCTCGTCGACGATCACGACGATCTGCGGCAGCACGCGATAGTCGAGCTGCTCCTCCTCATAGACCGGCTGGCCGGTCTCGGGGTGGTAGCCGGTCTGGACACGGCGGCCGAGCGGCGTGCCCTTGGCCTTCGCCGCCCGCACCTTGTCGTTGAAGCTGGCGAGGCTGCGCACCCCCATCGACGACATCTGGCGGTAGCGGTCCTCCATCTGCTCGACCGCCCATTTCAGCGCGCGCACCGCCTTGGCAGGGTCGGTGACGACGGGCGACAGCAGATGCGGGATGTCGTCGTACATGCTCAGTTCGAGCATCTTGGGATCGATCATGATCATCCGGCACTGCTCGGGCGTCAGCCGGTAGAGCAGCGACAGGATCATGCAGTTGAGCCCGACCGACTTGCCCGAGCCGGTGGTGCCCGCGACCAGCAGGTGCGGCATCGGCGCAAGGTCGGTGATGACCGGATCGCCGGCGATGTTCTTGCCCAGGATGATCGGCAGGCTGGCGGCCTGGTCCTCGAAAGATTGGCTGGCGACCAGCTCGTGCAGTACCACGCCCTCGCGCTTGGCATTGGGCAATTCGATGCCGATGACGTTGCGGCCGGGGATGACAGCAACGCGGGCGGAGATCGCGCTCATGTTGCGGGCGATATCGTCGGCCAGCGCGATCACCCGGCTCGCCTTGATGCCGGGCGCGGGTTCCAGCTCGTACATGGTGACGACCGGGCCGGGCCGGACCTCGGTAATCGCGCCGTGCACCTTGAAGTCGTCGAGCACATTCTCGAGCAGCCGCGCGTTGCGCTCCAGCGCGGCCTTGTCGACCACGCCCTTGGGAACCGGCGGCGGCGCGGCGAGCAGGTCGAGCGACGGCAGCGTGTAGCTGTGGCCGAGGTCGAGCTGCGCCTGCTTGGGCGTCGCGCGCGCGGTCGAGGGGGGCAGCTGGCGGTCGGCGATCACCG
>NZ_CAHJXA010000129.1 GCF_903644135.1 Sphingomonas bacterium
TTCGCGCCAGCTGCATCAGCTGTTCAGGTGTGACGCGGGCTGGCTTCTTGGCTGGCGCGATCGCCGTGATGCAGGCCTGGGGCTTCAGCTACAAATCCCACTTCGCCTGGTTTAAGGAGCGAGCGGGCAGGGGGCGCGGCACCGGCTACTGGAACACCAACGAGCACGAGCTGCTGCTGATCGGGACGCGGGGGAACGTCCCGTGCCCGGCGCCGGGAACCCAGTTTCCGTCGGCGATCGTCGCGCCGGTCGGGCGTCACAGCGAAAAGCCGGCATTCGCTTACGAGATCATCGAGCGGTATTTCCCGCATTTGCCGAAGATCGAGTTGAACGCCCGGTCGGCGCGCGACGGCTGGGACGTTTGGGGACTCGAGGCCCCAGCTGAGGTGGCGGCATGAACGAGCGACTAGTCAACAACGTCAAACCTTTCGCAAAGGCTCGAGAACGCCTTTTCGATATGGGGCAGGCAGGGATGGTCGGGATGCATCGACGGCACGCGCGGCATCAATCCTGTAGGCGTTCTATCGAACAAGACCGCTCCGCAGTCACCGCGACCCTGGAACCGGGCCTGCTGCTGAGCCTGTGGCTGCGGTGCCGCTGCCGGCGCTTGCGGGCGCGGCTGCTGAACCGGGGCGGCTTGCGGCGCTGGGCGAGGCTGGTCGGGCCGGCCGCCGCCATCCCGTCGATGCTCGCCGCCATGTTCGCGCTGCTGGCCGGCCTCGGGCGGATGGTCCTGAGCCTCCGCGGCCAGCGTCGGCAGCACGGCTCCCGCCGCGAGCAACATTCCCATCACCAGCTTGCGCATCTCTCGTCTCCCGTTCGGCCGCGACACCCGACGCGACCTAATGTCGGCGATATACTGCCGCCGTTGATCCTACCCTGAACCGCTCGGTCAGCGATCCGACAGCTTTGTGCCCCTCACCACCAGCGCGGGCACCAGCCGCGCCGAATCGGCGGGGTCGATGCCTGGGCGCGGACCGGCGGGGATCGTCTCTTCGCCGCGCAGCGCCCGGCCGGCGCGCTGCACCGCCTCGACCACGCGCGGATAGACGCCGCAGCGGCACAGGTTGGTGATGCCGCGGCGGACTTCATCCTCCGACGGGTCGGCGTTCTTGCGCAGCAGCACCGCCGCCGCCATCACCATGCCGGGGATGCAGAAGCCGCATTGCGACACGTTGCCGGCGATGAAGGCGAGCTGCACCGGATGATTGCGCTCGCGCGACAGCGCCTCGATAGTGGTGACGACGCTACCTTCGATGGCAGCGATGGTGACGCGGCAGCTGCGCACCGCCTCGCCGTCTATGTCGACGGTGCAGGCACCGCATTGCCCGGTGCCGCAGCCATATTTGGCCCCGGTCAGGTTGGAGGCGTCGCGCAGCGCCCACAGCAGCGGCGTCGCCGGATCGAGGCGATACTCCACCGGCTGGTTGTTGAGCGTGAAGCGGGTCATTGGCCCTCCCTAGCGCGGAGCGGTTCGCACGCAAAACCGGCCGGTGCCTCGATTGACGCTACGCCACCTTTGCGCTAAGCGCGCCGACAACGTGGCCGTCCCCTGTTGGCGGCCTTTTGCATTTAGATGATCTGTTCAGATTTCCGGGGAATGAGCGATGAAGCGGACCTTTCAGCCGAGCAACCTGGTGCGCGCCCGCCGGCACGGGTTCCGCGCGCGGATGGCGACGGTGGGCGGCCGCTCGGTGATCCGCGCCCGCCGCAATCGCGGCCGCAAGAAGCTGTCGGCCTAACCGGATCAGGCTCGGCGCGCGTGACGACCATCACGCGCCGCCGCGATTTCCTCGCCGCCAATGCCGGGCGGCGGGCGGCGATGTCGGGGTTCGTGCTGCTGATGCACCCGCGCGGTGACGGCGACTCCGGGATGCGGGTCGGCTACACCGTCACCAAGAAGATCGGCAACGCGGTCGTCCGCAACCGCATGAAGCGCCGCCTGCGCGCCCTTGCCCGCGATCTGCTGCCGAACGGCGGCGTCGCAGGTGCAGACCATGTCCTGATCGGCCGCGCCGGCGGCGTCGAGCGCGACTTTGCCGCCCTTCGCGCCGAGTTCGCCAAGGCGCTGCGCAAGGTGACCCAGCAGCAGGCAAAGCCGTGATCGTCCGGCTGCTGATCCTGCTGGTACGCACCTGGCAGGTCGGCCCGTCCGCGGTGATGCCGCCGTCGTGCCGCTTCACGCCGTCGTGTTCCGCCTATGCAATCACCGCGCTACGCCGCTATGGCGCGTGGCGCGGCGGGTGGCTGGCGATCAAGCGCATCGGGCGCTGTCATCCCTGGGGCGGCTTCGGCCTTGATCCGGTGCCGTGCCGCCACGCCCACATTGCCCCGTGCAAGGAAGACCAGTGACCGAGGACCGCCGCAACTTCTTCCTGTTCGTCGCGATTGCGGCGCTGATCCTGCTTGGCTGGCCGCTGGCGCAGCAGAAGTTCTTCCCGACCGCCAACCCGCCGGCGAGCGTCATCGTCAAGGGCAAGAGCAAGCCGGTTGCCAACCCCGCCGCCGATCCGACCGCCGACGGCCCCGCCGCGACCCGCGACCGCAAGGCAGTGCTGGCCGAGACGCCGCGGGTGCGGATCAGGACGCCGCGGCTGGCCGGCTCGATCAACCTCAAAGGCGCACGCATCGACGATCTGGTGCTGGTCGACTACAAGGAGACGATCGCCAAGGACTCCGCGCCGATCCGCCTGTTGTCACCGGCCGGCGCGCCCGAGGCGTATTTCGTCGGCTTTGGCTGGCAAGGCCAGGGGCTCAACCCGCCCGGTGCCGACACGGTATGGAAGGCGTCCGCGCCCGAGCTGTCGCCCGGCCATCCGGTGACGCTCGACGCTGCCAACGCGACCGGCCAGCGATTCCAGATCCAACTGGCGGTCGATGACAATTACATGTTCACCGTGCGGCAGACGGTGCTCAACGCCGGCACCGCAGCGGTGTCGGTCGGCAGCTATGGCCTGGTCAATCGTACCGGCGTGTCGAAGGACGCGGCGACGTGGCAGAGCCATACCGGGCCGATGTCGGTTCACGGCGGCAGCGCCGATTATTCGCTCAAGTTCAAGGACGTCGACGCCGGCGCGCAACATTTCGACAGCAACGGCGGCTGGTTGGGGTTTGCCGACAAATACTGGCTCACCGCACTCGTTCCCGACCAGGGCCGCGGCTTTGACGGTCAGTTCCGGGCCGGGGCCAACCAGGCCTATCAGGCAGACGCGACCAGCACTCCCGTGCCCCTCGCTCCCGGCAAGTCCGTCACCCAGACCAGCCGCTTCTTCGCCGGTGCCAAGGAGGTGAAGACGCTGCAGGCCTATGAGGCGAACGGCGTGCCGCTGTTCGACAAGGCGATCGATTGGGGCTGGTTCGAGATCGTCGAGAAGCCGATCTTCCGTTATCTCGACTGGCTGTTTCACCTGGTCGGCAATTTCGGCGTGGCGATCATCCTGCTGACGCTGACCATACGCGCCCTGATGTTCCCAATCGCGCAGCGTCAGTTCGCGTCGATGGCGACGATGCGCGTACTCCAACCCAAGATGAAGGCGATCCAGGAGCGATATAAGGACGACAAGGTCAAGCAGCAGCAGGAGGTGATGGCGCTCTACAAGAGCGAGAAGGCCAACCCGCTCGCCGGCTGCCTGCCGTCGGTCATCCAGATCCCGATCTTCTACGCGCTTTACAAGGTGCTGATGCTGTCGATCGAGATGCGTCACCAGCCCTTCGCGCTATGGATCAAGGACCTGTCGGCGCCCGACCCGCTGACCCCGATAAACCTGTTCGGCGTCCTGCCGTTCGATCCGCCCGGGTTCCTGCATCTGGGCGTGCTCGCCATCCTGCTGGGCATCACCATGTACTTTCAGTTCAAGCTCAACCCAGCGCAGGGCGACCCGGCGACGCAGCAGGTGATGGGGCTGATGCCGTGGGTGATGATGTTCTTCTTCGCGCCCTTCGCGGCGGGGCTGCAGCTCTATTATGTCGCGTCGAACTGCCTGACGATCCTGCAGCAGCGGTGGCTCTACTCGCGGCACCCGGCGCTGCGGGCCGCGCCCGTCAAGTGACGGATGACGATGTCGAGGCCGCGCGCAAAGTGTTTGCGGGGCCGGTCGCGTTCCTGAAGTCAGCGCCAGCGCTGGAGTATCTGCCCGACGCGACCGTGCCCGAGGTGGCGTTTGCCGGCCGCTCCAACGTCGGCAAGTCGTCGCTACTCAACGCGCTGACCGGCCGCAACGCGCTTGCCCGCACCTCGAACACGCCGGGGCGGACGCAGGAGCTGAACTTCTTCGACGTCGGCGAGCCGCTGCGGCTGCGGCTGGTCGACATGCCCGGCTACGGCTTCGCCAAGGCTCCGCCCGAGGTGGTCCGGCGCTGGCGGTTCCTGGTCAACGATTTCCTGCGCGGGCGGCAAGCGCTGAAGCGCGCGCTGGTGCTGATCGACGCGCGCCACGGCATCAAGGATGTCGACCGCGAGATCATGGCGATGCTCGACAAGGCAGCGGTGAGCTATCGCCTGGTCCTGACCAAGGCGGACAAGGTCAAGGCGACCGATCTGGCAGCAGTCAGCGAAGCCACCGCGGCCGAGGCAAGGAAACGGCCCGCCGCTCATCCGGACATCATCGCCACCTCCAGCGAGGGCGGAATGGGCCTCGCGGAGTTGCGTGCCGCGGTGGTGGAGGCGGTCGGCTGATCCGGTTGCGACAGGGGCCGGACAATCGTAAGATGCTGCGGGGGAGAACGTCGCCATGGCCTATGTGTCCGCCAACTACCGCAACAACACCGCCGCGCCGTTCGGCCAGTGGGTATGCAACCGCATCTCGCCGCTCGGGCCCTATGCGGCCAAGCCGGAGGCGAAGCTCCAGCATGGTCCCGTCAATTTCTGCGGGCAGTGCGTGTCGTTCGTGACGCAGGTCTGTCCCTCCATCCCGGTGTCGACGGCGCAGTGGAAGAAAGGTGTGCAGGTCAAGGGCGCGACGCTGGCCGCGGGCACCGCGATCGCCACCTTCGATGCCAACGGCCATTATTACGGGCACGCGGCGATCTACGAGAACCAGAATGCCAGCGGCATCAACGTCGTCGATCAATGGGTGACCGGTGCCGGCAGCCCCATCCATGCGCGCCTGATCCGCTTCGGCGGCCATGGCCTCGCCAATGACGGGAACGGCTTCTATGTCATCGACTAGGCTGCTGCCGTTGCTGCTGGTCGCGGCGAGCGCGCCGCATCCCGTCCGGCACCCTGCCACGCCGACGTGCTTGGCCCGTCACGACGGCGTGGCGCTGTCGTCGGTGTCGGTCTTCGACGGGCCGACCAGCGAACATGCCGATCTGGTCCCGGACGGCAGCCGGACGATCCGCGGCGTCGAGGTGTCGACATGGGACGTCGCCTATGTCTACCAGGCGGGGCGGCAGGTCTATGCAAGCTGCCGCTATGGCGCGAGCGACGTCGTCGTGCCGGTGCGGCATCCGGTGAAGACCTGTCGCTACACGGTGGCACCTGCCGCGCAGACACTGACCTGCCGCTGACCGTCACGCCCGGTTGCGGCGCGCACCACGGCCGGCTACCGGGCGCGGCATGAAGCTCATCATCGGCAACAAGGCCTATTCATCCTGGTCGCTGCGCGGTTGGCTCGCGTGCAGGCAATCGGGGCTGGGGTTCGAGGAGGTAGTCGTGCCGATGTACGACGCCGACTGGTCGCGCCGCCGTCTGCAGGCCGACCTCGCACCGTCGGCGGGCAGGATACCGATCCTGTGGGACGGCGATGCGGTGGTATGGGACAGCCTGGCGATCGTTGACTATCTCGCCGACAAGGTCGGCCGCGAGCGGTTCTGGCCGGCGAACGACGCCGCGCGGGCGATGGCGCGGTCGATGGCGGCGGAGATGCACTCCAGCTTCGCCGCGTTGCGCCGCGAGCACTCGATGAACGTCCGCCGGGTGTTCCCGCAGCGGCCATTGAGCCCTGCCGTCGTCGCCGACCTGACCCGGATCGTGGAGCTATGGGCGCAGGCCCGGGCTCGCTTCGGTGGCGATGGCGCGTTCCTGTTCGGCGGCTTCGGCGCGGCGGACATCATGTTCGCGCCGGTCTGCTCGCGCATCGTCGGCTATCAGCTGCCGGTGTCACGCTTCGCCCAGGCCTATGTCGATGCGATCATCAACCATCCCTGGATGCAGGACTGGATCGCCGCCGCACAGGAGGAGGAGTGGGTGATCGAGCAATATGAGCACCCTGCGGCATAGCGGCTTGCTGGACCCGCTAACCCTCGCCCGGGACCTGATCCGCACCAGCAGCGTCACCCCGGCGCGCGGCGCGGTGTTCGACGTGTTGGAGGCGGCGCTGACGCCGATCGGCTTCGTCGTCGATCGCTTCATCAATGGCCTGGCTCCGGACGGGCCGGTCGAGAACCTGCTGGCGGTGCGCGGCATCGGTGGCCGTCACCTCGCCTTTGCCGGTCACCTCGACGTCGTGCCGCCCGGGCAGGGCTGGACCGGGTCGCCGTGGAGCGGCGAGGTGCGTAGCGGCCTGCTGTACGGGCGGGGCGCGGTCGACATGAAGGGCGCGGTCGCCGCTTTCGCCGCGGCGGCGGCGCGGGCGGGCGCGGACGATACCGTCAGCCTGATCGTCACCGGCGACGAGGAGGGGCCGGCGACCCATGGCACACCGGCGCTGATCGAGCGGATGGCGGCGCGGGGCATCGCTCCCGATTGCTGCCTCGTGGGAGAGCCGACCTCGGCGGAGCGGCTGGGCGATACGGTCAAGATCGGTCGGCGCGGCTCGCTCAACATCTGGGTCGAGGTGCGGGGCCGGCAGGGCCATGTCGCCTATCCCCAGCTTGCCGATAATCCGATCCCGCGACTGGTCGCGCTGCTGAGCGCGATCGACAGTGTGGTGCTCGACAGCGGCAATGTCTGGTTTCAGCCCTCGAACATCGAAGTGACCGAGATCGAGGTCGGCAATCCGGCCCACAACGTCATTCCGGCGACGGCGCGGGCGCGGCTGTCGATCCGCTTCAACGACGAGCAGGACGGCGCGGCGCTGATCGAGCGGATGCGCCGCATGGCCGAGCGCTATGCCCCCGGCGCGACCGTCACCGGCCGCGTGTCGGGCGAAGCGTTCCTGACCGCGCCGGGCCCGTTCTCGACGCTGGTCGCCGACGCGATCACCGCCCGCACCGGGCTGGTGCCGGCGCTGTCGACCACCGGCGGCACCTCCGACGCGCGCTTCCTGTCGAAGCTGTGCCCGACCGTCGAGTTCGGGCTGGTCAACGCGACGATGCACAAGGTCGACGAGGCCGTCGCGGTCGACGATCTGGCCGCACTGGCCGACATCTATGCCGGCGTCCTGGGCCGCCTCAGCACGATGTAGAGCGCGCCGAGGCCGCCGTGGCGCGGATGCGCGCCGCGCACGGCGGCAATGGCGTCGGCATGACGCGAGGCGGC
>NZ_CAHJXA010000130.1 GCF_903644135.1 Sphingomonas bacterium
CGGCGCGGCACCAGCGGCGGCCAGCCGCGGCGGCTATGCCGACGACCTCGACGACGATGTGCCGTTCTGATGCGCGCGCCGACACGCTTGTTCCGATGACGACGGCCCGCGAATGACCGAGACCGTCCACGCCACCGCGACCCGCGGCTGGCAGATCGACGAGCGTGCCCGCGCCGCGGTGATCGCCGCCTATGACCTGGAGGCCCTGCGCGACAGCCTGGCGCTGACCGAGATCACCGACTTCGCCGCGGCGCTGTGCGGGGCTCCGGTGTCGCTGGTGTCGTTGATCGAGGAGACGCGGCAGGTGTTCCTGTCGCACACCGGCACCGATGTCGGCGAGACCCCGCGCGAGGTGTCGTTCTGCCAGCACGCCATGCTGGAGCGCGACATCATGGTCGTGCCCGACACGACGCTCGACCCGCGC
This sequence comes from Sphingomonas bacterium, assembly GCF_903644135.1. GTDB lineage: Bacteria > Pseudomonadota > Alphaproteobacteria > Sphingomonadales > Sphingomonadaceae > Sphingomonas. The sequence continues at coordinate 425 of NZ_CAHJXA010000130.1, forward strand.
TTCGTCGACAATCCGTTCGTCACCGGCGACCTCCATGTCCGCTTCTATGCCGGCGCGCCGCTGATCAATGCCGACGGCGTGCCGCTGGGCGCGCTCTGCGTGCTCGATACCGAGACGCGGCCCGAGGGGCTGACCGCGCTGCAGCGGCAGGGGATGAGGACGTTGGCCGGCGCGGTGATGGAGCGGCTGCGTGACAGCCGCGACGCGGCCGCCTGGCGTCACGCGGAGAACGACGTACGCCGCAAGCTGGGCGACAGCGAGCAGCGCTTCCGCACGCTCGCCGATGCGATGCCGCAGATGGTGTGGTCGGCGCTGCCCGACGGCTATATCGATTACTGGAACGCGCGCTGGTACGCCTTTACCGGCGTCGCCGAGGGCGTGACCGACGGCGAGGCATGGGATCGCGTGCTCCACCCCGACGACCGGGCAGCGACCTGGGCGGCGTGGCGGCAGTCGCTGACCACCGGCGCGCCGTACGAGGTGCAGTATCGCGCGTGCCGGGCCGATGGCGAGTATCGCTGGCTGCTCGCCCGGGCCTTGCCACTACGCGACGCGGAAGCCGGCGGCGAGGCGGGCGCGATTACCCGCTGGTTCGGCACCTGCACCGACGTCCATGAGCATAAGCTCGCCTCCGAGGAGCGCGAGGTGATCAGCCAGGAGCTGAGCCACCGGATCAAGAACATCTTCTCGGTCATCTCCGGGCTGATCGCCTTTGCCGCGCGCGGCCGGCCGGAGTTCGCCGGGCTCGCCACCGACCTGCGCGAGCGGATCACCGCGCTTGGCCGCGCCCATGACTTCGTCCGGCCGCATAGCAGCCGGTCGCGACCGGCCGAACGGCAGGACAGCCTCAAGGGCCTGCTCGCCGCCTTGTTCGAGCCCTATCATCGTCGCAGCGGCGGGGTGAGGGTCGAGGGCGCGGATATCGCCATCGACGATCGCTCGGCGACGCCGCTGGCGCTGCTGTTCCACGAGCTTGCCACCAACGCGTCCAAATACGGCGCGCTGTCGGTCGATGGCGGCGAGGTGGTGCTGACCCTGTCGGCCGCCGATGGCCAGGCGACGCTGGTGTGGCGCGAACGCGGCGGGCCGTCGGTAAGCGAGCCCGCGACCCAGTTAGGATTCGGATCGCAGCTGGTGGAGATGTCGGCGGTGCGGCAGCTGGGCGGCGAGGTGAGGCGCGAGTGGCGGCCGGAGGGGTTGGTGATCACCCTCGCCGTGCCGACCGTCTCGTTCCACCGTGCGTAGGCGGTGTCCGTAGGCGGTCAGGCCGGCGAGAGCGGCATCACCTCGTCGCTCTGCGCGATGCGTCCGGCCGCCACCGCGGCGGCGGCGAGGATCGCCTGCTCGCTGAACGGCTTGGGCACATAGCCGAGCGCACCGTCGGGATCGCGGATTTGGCCCGGATTGGCGGTGACGAACACCACCTTGACCCCGAAATCCTCCGACAGGAAACGGGCGATGGCCGGCCCGGTCGGTCCGTCGCGCAGGTTGACGTCGACAAACGCCATGTTGCAGCCGGGTGCCGCCGCGCGCGCGGCCACCTGATCGGCGGCGATGCCGGCGACATGGTAACCCGCCTCGACCAGGATACGTTCGAGATCGAGCGCGACGAAGATCTCATCCTCGACGATCAGCGCGGTTTGTTTGGAGGGAGCGGCCATCGAGCTTTAACCGCCTTGATCCAGGTCAGTTCCGTCCTTGCTAAGCGATCGCCGGAGCAGGAAGACGGCGTGTTCCGCCAGGATATTGGCACCGGGCGACATGCGCCGCCGCCCCTGCGCCAGGAACCACGCCCCTTCCACCGTCACGCTGCGCTCGCGCAGGTGCGCGCGGAAGTCGTCGATCGTCAGGTGATGGATGTTGGGCGTGTCGTACCAACGTTCGGGCAGCAGCCGCGTCACCGGCATCCGCCCGCCCCACAGTAGCGAGGCGCGCACCCGCCAATGCGCGAAATTGGGAAAGCTGACGAACGCCTGCCGCCCGATCCGCAGCAGCTGGTCAAGCACCAGGTCGGGCGCACGCGCGGTCTGCAGCGTCTGGCTGAGGATGGCATAGTCGAAACTCGCCGAAGGATAGGCGGCAAGGTCGACATCGGCGTCGCCCTGCACCACCGACAGCCCGCGCGCGACCGCCGCGGCGACGTTGCCGGCGTCGATCTCCAGCCCGCGCGCGTCCACCCCCCGTTCGTCGCGCAACGCCGCCATCAGCGCGCCGTCGCCGCAGCCGACATCGAGGACGCGCGCGCCGCGAGCGACCCGCCCGGCGATGATCGCAAGGTCGGGGCGCAGCGTCATACCGCGCTCAGGAAGCCGTCGACGACGCGGTTGAGCTCCGGGCTTTCGAGCAGGAAGGCATCGTGGCCATAGGGGCTCGACAGCTCGACGAAGCTCGCCGCCGCGCCGGCCGCGTTGAGCGCATGGACGATGCTGCGCGACTCGGCGGTGGGATAGAGCCAGTCGGTGTCGAAGCTGACGATGGCGAAGCGCGTGCGGGTGCCGCGGAACGCGTCGGCGAGCCGGCCGCCATGTTCTTCCGCCAGGTCGTAATAGTCCATCGCGCGGGTGATATAGAGATAGGAGTTGGCGTCGAACCGGTCGACAAAGGCGATTCCTTGATGGCGCAGGTAGCTTTCCACCTGGAAATCCGCGTCGAAGCCGAACCCCTTGGCGTCCCGCGATTGCAGCCGGCGGCCGAACTTCTCGGTCAGCCCGGCCTCGGACAGATAGGTGATGTGCGCCGCCATCCGCGCTACCGACAGGCCGGCGGCGGGGGCATCATCGGTGCCGTAATAGTCGCCGCCATGCCATTTGGGGTCGGCCATGATCGCCTGCCGGCCGACCTCGTGAAAGGCGATGTTCTGCGCGGTGTGGCGCGCGGTCGCGGCGATGACGACCGCGGCGCGGACCCGCTCGGGAAAGGTCGCAGCCCAGCTCAGCACCTGCATCCCGCCCATCGAGCCGCCGACCACTGCCCTCAACGTGCCGATGCCGAGATGGTCGAGCAGCATCGCCTGCGCGCGCACCATGTCGCGGATCGTGATGACCGGGAACGTCATCGCATAGGACTGGCCGGAGGCGGCATCGACGCTCGCCGGCCCCGACGATCCCATGCAGCTGCCCAACACATTGGCGCAGACCACGAAATGCCGCGCGGGATCGATCGGTTTGCCGGCGCCGACCATCCGCGTCCACCAGCCGGGTTTGCCGGTGCGCGGATGGACGCTGGCGACATGCTGGTCGCCGGTCAGCGCGTGGCAGATCAGGACGGCGTTGCCTGCGTCGGCGTCGAGGGTGCCATAGGTCTCATAGGCGATCTCGACCGGGGCAAGGCTGCCACCGCCGTCGAGCGCGAGCGGCCCGGGCAAGACGACGCGGCGGGCGAGGCCGAAGCGCTGGTCGCTGGACATGGTGCGGCGGGTAGCGTCGGTAGGCGCGTCTGTCACCCTCACCCTTCGGCGCTGCGCGCCTCTTCCCGCTCCCGATGGGAGAGGAAGGGGAGCGGCGAGGGTCCCATGAAAGTAACACCTTCATGGGCACCCGAAGCCGCGGAAGGGTGAGGGTGACGAGATAGCTCTCGCCCGCTAGAGCGCCTGCATGACCGCCCCCGCCGCCAAGCCCTGGATCATGGGCATCGCCCCCTACGTCCCCGGCCGCGCCACCGGCGACGATGGCCGCCGCGTCGTCAAGCTGTCGTCGAACGAGAACCCCTATGGCACGCCGGCCGCCGCCCGCGACGCGCACCGCGCCGCCGCCGACGTGCTGGAGGTCTATCCCGACGCCGCCGCAACCGAGCTGCGCGCGGCGCTGGCGGCGCATTACGGAATCGAGGCGGAGCGCATCGTCTATGGCACCGGCTCCGACGAGGTGCTGCATCTGGCGGCGGGGGCGTTCGCCGGGCCGGGCGACGAGATCGTCTATGTCCGCTACGGCTTCTCGGTCTACGACATCGCCACGCGGCGGGTCGGCGCGACGCCGGTGGTGGCGGCCGACCGCGACTATGCGACCGATGTCGCCGCGATCCTGGCGGCGGTGACCGAGCGGACAAAAGTGGTGTTCGTCGCCAATCCCAACAACCCGACCGGCACCTATTCGACCAGGGACGAGATCGCGCGGCTGCATGCCGGCCTGCCGGGCGACGTGCTGCTGGTGCTCGACCAGGCCTATACCGAGTATCTCGACCCCGCCGATGACGACGGCGGGCTGGAGCTGGCGCGGACGCAGCCCAACGTGCTGGTGACCCGCACCTTCTCCAAGATCTTCGGGCTGGCGGCGGCGCGGGTCGGCTGGGGCTATGGCGCGCCGGCGATCATCGACGCGATGCACCGCATCCGCGCGCCGTTCGCATTCGGCATCGCCGCTAGCCGGGCGGCGATCGCGGCGCTCGATGACGACGGCTTCGTGGCGCACAGCCGCGACGAGAACCGCCGGCTGCGCGCCTGGTTCGCCGGCGAGATCGCCGCGCTGGGCAATGCCGGCCTGCGCGCGGTGCCGAGCAAGGCCAATTTCGTGCTGGTGCTGTTCGAGGGCGCGCCGACCGCCGAGGCCGCCTATCGCGCGCTGCTGGCGGCGGGCTACGCCACCCGCTGGCTGCCCGGCCAGGGCCTGCCGCACGCGCTGCGCATCACCGTCGGCAGCGAGGCTGACATGCGCGCAGTCGTCGCGGTGCTGCGTGCAGAGGCCGGTGCCGGCTGATGGTGCCGTTCGAGCGTGTCGCGATCATCGGCCTGGGGCTGATCGGCTCGTCGATCGCGCGGGGGGTGCGGGCGGCGATGCCAGACGTGCGGTTGACCGGCTTCGACGCCGACGCTGAGGTGCGGGCGATCGCCGGCCGTATCGACCTGCTCGATGAGGTCGCCGATACGCCGGGCGCGGCGGTGGCGGAGGCCGATTTGGTGATCCTGTGCGTGCCGGTTGGCGCAATGGGCGCGGCGGCGGCGCAGATCGCCGCCAGCCTGCCGGCTGCCGCAATCGTCAGCGATGTCGGCAGCTGCAAGGCGGAGGTCGCGCGCGCGCTGCGTGAGGCGCTGCCCGATGCCACGATCGTCCCCGCCCACCCGGTCGCCGGCACCGAGCGCAGCGGGCCGGAGGCGGGGTTCGCCTCGCTGTTCCACGGCCGCTGGACGATCGTCACGCCGATCGAGGGCACGCCGGCGGAGCCGGTCGAGCGGGTCGCGGCCTTCTGGCGGCAGCTGGGCGCGCAGGTCGACACCATGGCACCCGAGCACCATGACCGCGTGCTGGCGGTGACCAGCCACCTGCCGCACTTGATCGCCTATACCATCGTCGGCACCGCCGATGACCTGGCCGAAGTGACCCAGGGCGAGGTGATCAAATATTCCGCCGGCGGTTTCCGCGACTTCACCCGCATCGCCGCGTCGGACCCGACGATGTGGCGCGACGTGTTCCTGGCCAATCGCGAGGCGGTGCTGGAGATGCTGCAGCGGTTCAGCGAAGACCTGTCGCAGCTGCAGCGCGCGATCCGCTGGGGCAAGGGTGACGAGCTGTTCGACCTGTTCACTCGCACGCGCGCGATCCGTCGCTCGATCGTCGATCAGGGCCAGGACAGCGAAGCGGTCGATTTCGGCCGGCCGCACTCCTGAAGTCTCATTCCAGGGCGTTGATCGCCCGGTGCACCTGCTCCTCCATCTGACGCCGGGGCAGGCCGGCGGGGATCGGTTCGCCGAACCGGAGTGTGACGACGCCGGCCTGCCTGGGGCCGTGGCGAGGCCAGAGCCGGCCGCTGTCGACCGCGATCGGCACCGTCGGCAGCGCCAGCGCGCGATACAGCCCGGCGAATCCCGATCGCAGCGGCGGCTGCTCGCCCGGCGCGACGCGGGTGCCCTCCGGATAGATCAGCACCGACCGTCCGGTCCCCCGCGCCGCCTCCGCCTCGCGCATCATGCCGCGCAAGGCTCCCGCCGACGCCTCGCGATCGACGACGATCGCGCCATAGCGCCGCGCCGCCCAGCCCCAGAGCGGGATGCGCGCCAGCTCGCGCTTCAGCACCACCGCCGGCCCGTGCAGCAGGATCGCCAGCTCGGTCGTCTCGAACATCGAATGGTGCTTGGCGGCGTACAGAGCCTGGCCGGCGAGCGGCGCACCCTCGACCCTGACGGTGATGCCGAGGATGTGCCGCGCCGCCCAGCGATGCAGCCGCGCCCAGCGATGCGCATAGCCGATCAGCGCGCGCTGGCCGAGCAGCGCCGGCACCGGCACTGCCAGCACGATCGGCACCGACAGGCCGTAGAATACCGCCCTGAAGACGATCGTGCGCAGCCATGCCGTCATCGCGGAGCCGTCCACAGCACGACGCGGCGCAGGATCAGCTTGTTGTATTCCGCCACCAGCGTCATCAGCCGCGGGCTGCTCGGCACGCCGTCGACCAGCACCACCACGCCGCGCCCCAGCGCCGCGCCCAGTTCCATCCGCGCGCGCCGCACATGCCAGGCGGAGCTGACCAGCCGCACCGTCGTATAGTGGTGCGCACGCACCCAGGTCGCGGTCTCCTCGGCGTTGGACCGGGTGTCGACCGCATCGGTGCCGAGGTCGACGCAGCACGCGAACAGCGCCGGCGGCACATGATATTCGCGCGCCAAGTCGGCCGCGTCGACCCCCGGTGCCACCCCGGTCACCAGCAGGCGCTTGGCCTGGTGGCGGGCGAGCAGGTCGAGGCCGCGGTCGATCCGCCCCGGCCCGCCGGTCGGCACGACGATGGCATCGGTGGTCGTCCCCTCCAGCGGCGGCGGCAGCGCCAGCATGAAGGCGGCGAACCCCAGGCACCAGCCGATCGCCACCAGCCCCAACAGCCGCGCAATCACAGCATCCGCCTCAACGCGCCCAGCACCGCCGTCCGCGCCGCCAGCGTCGCCAGCACCACGAAGCCCAGCGGCAGCGCCGCCAGCAACAGCCAGCCGCCGGTGCCGAGCGCAATGCCGCCGATCAGCTGCGACCCGAGGCCCGCCAGCCGGCCGG
>NZ_CAHJXA010000131.1 GCF_903644135.1 Sphingomonas bacterium
TCCAGGCGAGATTGAAGGCATCGGCGATGCCTGTGTTGGCACCATAGCCGCCACGTGTCGGCGGCAACTGGTGCGCGGCGTCGCCCGCCAGGAACACGCGGCCCTCCGAGTAACGTTCGGCGATCCGCCCCGCCATCTCCCAGCGGCCGGTGGCGATGATCTCGACCGGCATCGCGCGCCCGAGCGCGCGGATGATCGCGGCGCACAGTTCCGGCTTGCTACGTTCCTCGTCGTCGCCGAACATCAACACCCAGCGGCCATCCGGATAATGGGTGAGGAACGCCTTGAGGTCCGGTTGCTCGATCTCGAACTGCTGGACGCCCTTGTCGAGGTAACGCTCGGCTTCCGGGCAGTCGAACAGCACGCTGCGGATCGTGCGGAGCAGGCCGACGCCGTCGCGCCCGATGCCGAGTGCCTCGCGCACCGGGCTGTCGGCGCCGTCGCATGCGATCATGTAGTCGGCTGCGATCTCGCTCTCCTCGCCCGTCTGGCGGTCGCGGACGCGAGCGATCACGCCGTCAACATCCTGCCCGAAGGACAGCATCTCGACGTTGTAGCGCAGGGTCGCACCGCGCTTGCTCGCTTCTTCGCGCAGGATCGGCTCCAGATGGTCCTGCGCGATCGCGGCGCCCGTCATCGGCGAGGCGACGCCCTTGTCGGTCTCCTCGTGCCCCGGCGTCCACGGCGTCTCCTCGTGCCAGGCGCCGGTCAGGCTCTCTACCCTGGCGCGACGCAGGCGGGTGTCTGCGGGGGCCTGGGGAATGCGATCGGCGATGCCGACGGCGCGGTAATGCTCCAGCGTCAGCTCGGTGAAGCCGATCGCGCGCGGGTGCGCGGAGCTGCCCCAATGTTTCTCGACGACGATCGTCTCGACGCTGCGCGCGGCCAGGAACAGCGCGGCCGACAGCCCGACAAGGCTGCCGCCGACGATCAGCACCTGGGTGCGGGCCGGGGTAGTGCTTTGCATGGTAGGACGTCCTTTACTCGAAGCCGCCGCAGCGGCGACAAGGACGTGTCCGATCCGTTGCGGGTCCCATGCCGCCAGGCAGCACGCTTCAGCAGGAAGGTCATGTCGATCATTCCAGCTCACCCGACAGGAGACGGCGCACGTCCGCTCATGTCGTGGTCCACACCCTCATGGGCTGGAAAACGGCTACCGGGGTAGCTGACCGGGGCTCACCACGTCCGGTCCACCTTTTTCGACTAGCCGGATATGCCGACCGGCTAGATCTCGCGCAAGGGCAGCCGGTTCAGAGGCGGCATTATTCTTGATCGTACGAATACCGACGCAGCGCCAACTTGCCGCACGGGCGGGCCGCATCGAGATTAAGATCAATACGGGGCTCCCGCTCAATACTCCACCGTAAGCGAGGTCTTGACGAAGCGCGGAGCACCGTAGATCGGGCTCGAGAAGATCGAGCTGGCATAATAAAACTTGTCGGTGATGTTGGTCGCCTCGACACGGATCGTCGCCTTGTGTCCGGCAAGCCTGGTCTCGTAGCGCCCGCCCAAGTCGAATGTGGTGTAGTCCGGCGCGTAGAACAGCGCGTTTGCATCGTCGCCGGGCTTGCGGCTGACGTGAAACACGCCTGCCGATACGAATAAGCCATCCAGCGGCTGGTACTCGGCGAACAGGCTGGTGGAGAAGCGTGGCACGTTGGTCGGCACCTTGCCGACGATCGCCGGATCATCCGCGCGCAGGATCTTCGCGTAGATCAGGTCGGCGGCGGCGATCAGCGTCACGCGTGGCACGATCTGCCCGCTGACGCTAAAGTCGATGCCGCGATAACGCGACGCGCCGGCCTGCTCTAGCCGATCGCCGACCGCCACCTCGGCCGGGCGCTTGAACGTATAGGCGGAAAGCGTCGCCAGCAGCCCCCCGATCTGTGCCTTGGTGCCGATCTCGTAGGTCTTCGAGAGCAGCGGCGGCAGCTGCTCGCCCGCATTGGCATAGGGCTGGTAGACGTTGGTGCCCTGCTCGACCGCCTCGTTGTAGGTGGCGTAGATCGTCCAGGCAGGCTCGATCCTGACCAGCGCCGAGACGCTCGGCAGCCACTTGGTGAGCGCGATCCGCGTGTTGAGCACGCCCTGATCGAATGACTTGGCGACTGCGCGGTAGCGCTGCGCGCCGGCGGTGATCGTCAGCCGCTCGAACAGCGTCGCCTCGTCGACGACACCGATCGTGTAGACCCTGTTGCTGTTGGCGGGCGTCGGCCGATCGAGCGCGACGACAGGACGGGCTACGCGCTGATCGCCGTAGAGGTTGGCGTTGCCCGCGTCGGCGAACACGTAGGCGTAGCGCAGCCGGTCGTCATAGGCGGTGCCGATCACGGCAAGCTTGTTGGTGAGCCATGAAGCAAAGCGGTTCGCCTTGGTGACCGCGGCGCGCGCCCCGGAGTTTCGAACCCGGCTGTCGTCGGCGTAATAGGCGACGTCGACCGACCCGTCGGCCTTGAGCGCGGCGTAGCTCGGGAACCGCCTCGAGAAGTTGTAGGTGGAATAGCCGCCCTGCAGGCTCAGCGACCAGCCGTCGCCGAGGTCGCCGGCGAGCTTCGCCTCGATCGCGCCCCGCCGGTAATGATCGCCGGACCAGTCCTGCCCATAGCTCTTGTGGTACGACAGATCGGGCAGGCGAACGTCGTCCTCGAGCGGGAAGAAGCCCGAATTGATGCCGTGGCGACGCTGGTCGGTGTAGAAGCCGTTCACGTCGAGGGTCAGGCCGGCGCTGACCAGCGCACGCCCGGCGAGCGCGGCTGCATAGCGATGACCATCCGAATGATCGGGCAGGTCGATCCGTTCGGCGGCAAGATTCGAGCGCACGCCGAAGCGGTCGGCCGGATCGAGGCTCAGGTTGAAGTCGGCCTGTCCGAGCACATTGCCATATTCGTTGACCCCCGCCGTCACGCGCGCGAAATCCTGCGCGAGCGGATGCTTGGGAACGAAGTTGACGACGCCACCCGGCGTCTTGTCGCCCCCCTGGGTGACGTCGGGGACGCCCTGGAGCACCTCGATGCGGTCGACCTCCTCCAGCGGCAGGAAGTTATCGCGCCACTCCAGCCCGTCGCGCTGCGTCGTCGCCTCGTTGATGCCGCGTGCGAAGACCAGCTGGCTGGGATCGTTGTAGGAGGAGCGCGGCGTCAGCGTCGGGAAGAACTTGGTGATCTCCTGGAGCGAGCTCGGCGCGATGTTCTGGATGACCGCGCTGCCGATCGCCTGGACGGTACGCGGCGTATTGATGATCGGCTGCTCGCCGACGCTCGCGATCGAGGTGGCGGTCACGACGATGTCGTCACGCGTCTGCCGCTCGTCCGCCGCCGGAGAGGGAGCGGCTGTCGGTTCGTCAGGTTGGACGGTCTGCGCCGCTACCGGCACAGGCAGCAGCGACACGCCTACGAGAACCAGCTTGCGAATCATGCTCCGAACTCCTTTATAGTTCGGCTAATGCGAGGCGTTCGCAATGTCTAGAGAAGGTCAGCCGTGGGCGACATGAACACCTCGGCGATCCTCGAACCTCAGGGTCGTTCCGACTTCGCGGCGGCAACCCGCACCAGCCTGATCCCGGGCAGGCACGCGTGCGTCCTCGCGCACCGGTGGGCGGGTTTGACGATCGCCCTGTTCCTGATCGTTGCCGGCGTGACGGGTTCCGTGCTGCCGTTCGAGCAGGAACTCACCTTTCTCTCCCGCAGCGATGTTGCCTATGTCCACCCGTCGTACCGGGGCGCGCGTCCGCTCGACGGCATCGCCATCGCCGAACGGGTGGAGCGCTCGACGGGAGGTGTTGTCAGCTACGTTCCCTTGGCCGTGTCCGCCAAGCGCGTCGACCGCATGTACGTCGCCGCGCGACCCGGACGCCCGCCGCTGCCGTTCAACATGGTTTGGGCGGACCCCTACACCGGTGCGGTCAAGCTGACCTACACTTGGGGAGGCCTGCGGGACGGGCGCGTGAACATCGTGCCCTTCCTGTTCAGCCTCCACTATGGCCTGGTCGCCGGCGCGTGGGGCACCTGGGCGTTCGGAATATCCGGCCTGATCTGGACGATCGACTGCTTCGTCGGCTTCTACCTGACTTTGCCGAGTGGCGGCGGGACGAACCGGCAGCGCGGTACTCCGCGTCTATTATGGGCGAAGCGATGGGGCGCGGCTTGGAAGGTGCGGCGCCATGCCCGGGGCCACCGCCTGAACTTCGACCTGCATCGTGCCAGCGGCCTCTGGCTCTGGCCGTTGCTGCTCGTCTTCGCCTGGTCGAGCGTGGGGTTGCTGCTGCCGTCGGTCGAGCAACCGGTGATGCGGGCGTTCGGCGCCACTGTCGGATATGTCCCGCCAGCAGAGCGTCGTCCGCTTGTTCGTCCGCGTGTCGGATTGCGCCAAGCTGTAACGACGGGCGAAAGAGCATTGATCCGCACCGGGCGGCATGATGGCTTCACCTTGCTCGCTTTGGAGACGGTGTCCTACGATGCCGGCTCGGGCACGTACCGGCTCGATGCGCGCACCACTCTCGATCGCGGCGCCGCCATCGGCAGCACGTCGGTCTGGGTCGATGCGCGGAACGGCGCTTTGCTTCATCTCGACAGGCCCTTCGGTAGAACATGGGCGGACGCGGTTCGTCACCTGCTGGTGCTGCTGCACTTCGCCGAGATCATCGGCTTGCCCTATCGCATATTCGTCAGCGTGCTTGGCTTGGCGGTAGCGATGTTGAGTGCGACGGGGGTTCTGATCTGGACGAAGAAGCGCTCCGCGCGCGTGCTCAGCCGCGGCCGCCGAGCAGGACCGGTGACATCGCCGCGCTGAACGTGAGCCCTCTCCCACCGCTCAGCGCTTATTCGCTATTGCGAAGCAGTATTATATAAGCTAGCCGCGCACCCTCTTGGAGGGGTTTAGGTGATGATGATGCGTGAGACGGTGATCGTGGTGCTGGCAGGCGCGATGCTTGCACATCCGGTTTTCGCGAAGGCGGAGAGCGGATCGTCGGCGCCGCAGTCGACCAGTGAGGGGACGACCGACACCATCGTCGTCACCGGCCAGCGCCCGGTGTCGCAATCATCGGCCGGCACGAAGACCGACACGCCCATCGCCGAGACGCCGCAGTCGGTCACCGTGCTCTCGAGCGGCATGATCCAAGGGCTTGGGCTGCAGAACCTCACCGAGACGCTGCGCTACGTCGCCGGCGTCACGCCCGATCAGCGCGGTTCGTCCGCCGAGGTCTACGACCTCTTCTCGCTGCGTGGTTTCGGTGCGCCCGTGTTCCTCGACGGGCTGTTCTACATCAGCCAGAGCGACCAGACCGGCTACGCCGCCGCCCAGGCCGACATTTCGCGGCTCGATCGCGTCGAAGTCATCAAGGGGCCCTCGTCGGCGCTCTACGGCCGGTCCGGCCCGGGCGGCCTCGTCGTCGAGGAGAGCAAGCTGCCGCTCGATCGCGACTTCTACGGCGCGCTCGCCGGCACCTATGGAAGCTATGATCTCTACCGCGTCGATGGCGACGTCGGCGGCCGTTTCTCGGACTCGGCGCTGTGGCGGCTCTACGGCAGCGTCAACGGCGCGCACGATCAGCAGCGCTACGGCACGCGGCGGCGCCAGACCGTCTCGGCCACGACGACGCTCGGCAACGGCACGCCGACCAGCTTCACCCTGCTCGCGGCCTATTCGCACGATCCGCGCAACGGCGATTACGGCGTCTTCCCCGCCTACGGCACGCTGATCCCCAATCCAGCCGGCAATGGGCGCGTCTCGTCCAAATTCTACGACGGCGAGCCGAACGACTTCTTCGCGCGCGAGCAGGCCGGCATCACCTACATCTTCCGCCACGATTTCGGCGACGGCTGGGCGATCCGTTCGCTTGGCCGCTATCAATATGTCCACAGCCGTCTCGGCATCGTCTACATCCAGGGCACCGCGATCGATCCTACCGTGACGACGTCCTATGCACGCGGCTCCTATGCGACCAACGAGACCAACAACGACTGGGTGTACGACAACCAGCTCACCGGCAAGCTCACCACCGGTCCCCTACAGCACGAGCTACTGTTCGGCGCGGACCGGCAGGTGCTGCACTTCAACGAGTTCGGCGCCTTCGGCACGGCCACCCCGATCGATCCCTTCGATCCCGTCTACGGCACGACGGCGACGCCGCGGACGCCGCAAGAGGTACCTGGCGGCTTCCCATTCACCCTCATCACCCATCAGCGCCAGCAGAGCGTCTATGCGCAGGACCAGATCTCCCTGGCGGGGCTGCGCCTCACGCTGAGCGGCCGGCAGGACTGGGCGCGCTCGGAGAATGGTGGCCCGGTGCAGCACGACAGCAAGTTCACCTATCGCGCCGGCGCACTCTACAAGACCGCGCTCGGCATTGCTCCCTATGTCTCGTACTCGACCTCGTTCCAGCCCCAGGCGGCCACCCTCATCGACGGCACGCTGGCCAAGCCCTCGCTGGGCAAGCAGATCGAGGGCGGCGTCAAATATCAGGTGCCGCACACCGAGATCCTTGTCACCGCGGCCTATTTCCACATCGAGCAGAGCAACGTGCTGAGCTACGATCCGGTCACGTTCTTCGCAACCCAGTCGGGCAAAGTCCGCTCGCGCGGCGTCGAGGTCGAAGCCAAGGCGCCGCTGCCGCACGGCTTCAACGCGATGTTCGCGTTCAGCCGCCAGAGCGTGAAGGTTCTCGACGATCTCGATCCCAACAATGTCGGGCACGGGCTGCCGACCGTCGGCCGGGGCGGCGTCTCGGGCAATCTCGAATGGGCGCCGCGATCGGGTCCGCTCGCGGGCTTCGCGATCGGCGGCGGGGTGCGCCATGTCGATCGCGTCTATGCCTACGGCGCCAACAACTCGCCGTCCTACACGCTGTTCGACGCCCTCGCGCGGTACGACCTCGCCGCGCTCGGCGAGCGGTTCAAGGGCATTCAGGTGTCGATCAACGCCAAAAACCTGACCAACAAGCGCTATCTCACTGGCTGCTACGTCAACTACGACTGGTGCTGGTACGGCGCGCGGCGGACCGTGCAGGGCACGATCGGCTTCGCCTTTTAAATGGCGATTACGTATCTTACAAACCTAGAGCGATCGAGGCGAACAGGCCGACGATGCACACTTCAACGAAGCAATATATCCAGAACATTGCTCGGCTGGTCTGACGATCCGCTTTCAGGAGGTAGAGCCGGCCCCGCGCAAGCCCAACGATCAGATCGACCGCAACGATCGCCGATCCGATTCCGATTGTTGCCGTCGCCCAATCAGGGGTCACTCCGGTTTGTCCACCGGCTTCTGCTTCACCAGCTTCATCACACGCTCGTCAAAGCGGGCTTCGTCGTCGTCACACTCCAGGGCGCGCGCGGCTTCCTTGAAC
>NZ_CAHJXA010000132.1 GCF_903644135.1 Sphingomonas bacterium
CTGGAGACGTTGGTCGAGGTGTATCTGGCGGGCGACCTCGACGTGGTCGGGGCCAGCCCGCTCGACGCGCTCGGCCGCTGGGACCACCTCAAGGCAGTCGGGCTGAAGCGCAACGTCGACCGCGGCCTCATCCTGCGCGCGGCCCTGCCGTTCCTGACCGCACGCAAGCCCGCGGACGCGGGGATGAGCTTCGCCGCCCGCGTGCGCCGCATCGCCGGGCGCGGCCGCGACGACCAGGCGATGATCCAGTTCCACTACGATGTGTCCAACGCCTTCTACGCGCTCTTCCTCGGCGAGGAGATGCAATATTCCTCGGCGGTGTTCTCGGGATGGGATCAGGACCTCGACGCCGCGCAACACGCCAAGCTCGACCTCACCTGCCGCAAGCTGCGGCTTGCGCCCGGCAAGCGCCTGCTCGACATCGGCTGCGGCTGGGGCGGGCTCGCGGCCCACGCCGCCGAGCATTTCGGCGCGACCGTCCACGGCGTGACGCTCAGCCAAGCACAGCACGACGCCGCTTGGGCGAGGGTCCGCCAACGAGGCCTGGAGGATCGCGTCACGATCGAGCTGCGCGACTATCGCTCGCTGGACACGGCGGAGAGCTATGACGCGATCAGCCAGATCGGTATGTTCGAGCATGTCGGCCTCGACAATCACGACACCTTCTTCGCGCAGATGGGGCGGCTGCTCGCCCCCGCAGGGCTGTATCTCCACCAGGCGACGACGCGCCGCGCCACCCGCGACCTGTCGCGCTTCCGCCGGCGTACGGCGTACATGAAGGTCATCAACCGCTGGATCTTCCCCGGCGGCGAGCTCGATTATATCGGCCTGACCGTGACCAACCTCGAACGCTGGGGCTTCGAGGTGCGCGGCGTCGAGACGATGCGCGAGGATTACTACCTGACGCTCAAAGCGTGGAGCGAGCGCCTTTATGCGCGGCGTGACGAGGCGGTCGCCGAAGCCGGGCTGACCCGCACCCGCCTGTGGCTGCTGTATTTCGCGCTGTCGTGCATGGGCTTCTGGCGCGGCGTCCTGTGCGACTTCCAGACGCTGGCGCAGAAGAAGGTGACCGGGCCATCGGGGCTGCTGCTGCGGGGGGTAAATACAACCGACTTGTATTGAGGCTGCTCAAGCAGCAAAATGGTGAGTGAAGCCGAGGAAAGATCTTCACATGCGTTCCAGACTTGTCGCAACGGCGATGTTTGCACTATTTTCAAACGTGCTTTGCATTGCGGCTGTCAGCCTGTCGATGAGTATGCCGCTAAAGGCTAGTCGTACAATCGATGACATGGACAAGAAGGGCAGAGCGGAACCCGTTAGCCAATCTAAAAACTCTGACGTTGTGGTCACTGCTCCCCGAGAAGAGCATTATCCAGTGACGTCAAAGGCGTCATCGCAGTTCCAAGAAGAAGCGATTTTGGCGCGTCAAGCAAACTCAGAAGCTCAGTTTTTTAGTCGCTGTATCAAGGCAAAGGACGCACCTTTACTACGACAGCTAGTCGACTCACCGCCAAATAGTCCCATCAGGTCAAGCGCGCTGGATCGTATCGTCAAAAACCACTCCGCTTGCTACCCCGGGTTCAATCCTATCTCAGGTGCATCCCAGAACTTCTTTGGAGATTGCAATCCACGTGGCTCTTTCCAACCAGTTTTCGATCCCAAGAGCCACAGGCTTGTTCGCGCCGTGGCAGATCGTACCATCTGCCAAGCCTTTTTCGATCGGGGCGCGATCGTGGGAAAAGTAATCGAGTTGTATACACAAAACCTTACGCTAAGCGTTGTTCAATTAAATAGGGCAGATGTGGTAAGCCGCTTTCGGATTCGAGAAGAGCGCTTTGACAAGTCCAGAGCTAAAGATGAGCGCCTTTTTACGACCGTTGTCAGTTGTCTTGTTGAAGCGCATCCGGAAGTCGCGCTGCAATACTCTGGTAGTAAAGCTAATAGCTCATCAGAAACGCGACTACAAAGAGCACTCATAGGTCTTACACCCGAATGTGTCGGTGGTAAAAAGAAAGTAGAGGTTGATCCTTCTGTATTCCGCGTTTTTGTTACAGACGCGGTATACTCCTGGATGATCGCGCTACGTGGAACTGACTCACTCATTCCTCCAGGTTGAAGCTTTCGGTAACCATCAAGGCTATCGTGTCTGATCAGCCTCTATTTCTAGTGAACGAACCGCGCCACCACATCACGGTACGACCGCGACACCTTCACCTGACTCCCCGACCCCAGCACCAGGAAGCATTCGCCGTTAGTGTGCGGCTTCACCTGCCGGACAAGGTCGAGGTTGACGATCGTCGAGCGGTGGATGCGCTGGAAGCGGCGGGGGTCCAGCCGCTTTTCCAGGTCCTTCATCGTCTCGCGCAGGACCAGCGAATTGTCGCCGGTCTTGATGACCATGTAATCGCCCGCCGCCTCGATCAGCTCGATGGTGTCGACGTCGACGCGGAAGATCTGGCCGCGGTCCTTGATGTTGATCATCTTCTCGAACCGGTTCGCCGATACGCCCTCACCGCCGCCGATGCCGGCATCGCGGTCGGTGGCCATGTCCGCCGCCGCCGCCGGCGCGTGCTCGGCGAGCGCTTCCTTCAGCTTCTCCGTCTCCTCGGCACCGCGCTTGGTGGCCAGGCGGTTGCGCACCCGGTCGAGCGAGTCGGCAAGCCGTGCCTCGTCGACCGGCTTCATCAGGTAATCGACCGCCTGCGCCTCGAACGCCTTCAGCGCATGGTCGCCATAGGCGGTGACGAAGATGAACAGCGGCGGCTCGACCTCCATCAGCCCCTGAACGACCGAGAAGCCGTCGAAGCCCGGCATCTGGATGTCGAGGAATACCAGGTCGGGCTTGTGGGTCTTGATCGCGCTGATCGCCTCGCGGCCGTTCTGGCATTTGGCGACGATCTCGACATCATCGAACGGCTGCAGCCGCAGCTCCAGTCCCTGGATGGCGAGCGGCTCGTCGTCGACGAGGATGGTGCGGATGGTCATGCAAACTCTCTCTTCACGTCGTCGAGCTGGTAGGGGATCTCGATCTCCACCGAAAAGCCGCCGGTCGGCCGGGCACGGGTGTCGAGCCGCCCCTCGGGTCCGTACGCCTGGGTCAGACGCTCCCGTATATTGGTGAGGCCGACGCCGGTTGAAAGGCTCGGCGCGGCCGGGCGTTCCTTGGGGCCGGGACCGGTGTCGGCGACCTCGATCTGCACCGTCTCGCCGGTCAGGCGGACGCGGATGCAGATTTCCGCCCCCTCCTCCTGCGGCGTCACCGCATATTTGATCGCGTTCTCGACTAGCGGCTGCAGCAGCAGCGACGGCAGCCGCGCCCGCTCGGCGCGCGGGTCGATGTCGAACTCGGGGCGGAGGCGATCCTCGAACCGCATCTTCTCGATCTCCAGGTACAGCTTCAGCGTCTCGACCTCCTGCGCCACCGTGACGTGCGCGGTCGGCTCGTTGGCGAGGGTGTAGCGCAGGAACGACGACAGCCGGCTGAGCATCGCGTTGGCTCGCTCGGTCTGCTTGAGCAGCACCAGGGTCGAGATAGAGTTCAGCGTGTTGAACAGGAAATGCGGGTTGAGCTGATACCGCAGCATCGCCAGCTGCGCCGACGATGCCTGGGTGGTGAGGTGCTGCATCTGATCCATCTGCGCCTCGACGATCAGGAAGAAGTTGATCCCGAAATACAGCGCCGACCAGCCGGCCAGCACCGTGAAGTCGAGGAACAGATAAACCAGCACCGCCGGCAGGTTGATCGACGGCACCATGCGGATGAACGAGAACGCAAACGCGTCGAGCACCGCGTACAGCAGGGTCGCGATCGACAGCGTCGCGATCGTCAGCAGCACGCCCGCGACCCGCGGCAGGCGCCGGTACGAGCCGTAGAGCGTCGACAGCAGCAGGGTGATGCAATAGCCGACGATGGTGTTAATGACGACCGGGATCGCGGTCTGCAGCGACACGCCGCTGGAGATGGCGGAGACGCCGTGCAGCACCAGATAGCCCGACCAGCCGACTGCCTGCAGCGCCCAGAAGGCGCGCGCCTTGTTCTCGAAGAATGGCCGCACGTTGAGCGGGGCGACCGCTCGCCCAG
The DNA here is from genome assembly GCF_903644135.1 of Sphingomonas bacterium. GTDB lineage: Bacteria > Pseudomonadota > Alphaproteobacteria > Sphingomonadales > Sphingomonadaceae > Sphingomonas. Next base: position 4,082 of record NZ_CAHJXA010000132.1, read on the forward strand.
ATAGCGACACCGCAGCCGGCGGCGGGGTAGTAGCAGGGAGGTGGGCGGAGGCGGGCAGGGGAGCCATCGGCCTGCTTTTACACGCCCGGGCGGCTGGGGATAAGCCCCGGAGTGCGGGGGCGGACGTTCCTGCGGGGCAGCTCGGCAGATAGTTGGCGAGGCAGGCGATCGGCCGCTTGCGCCCGCGATCGCCCGCGCCCACAGCGGCCGCGATGGCAGATTTACGCCACCTCTCGACGGTCTATCGCCGCTGGCTGCTGGTGCTGGTGGCGGCGGCGCTGTTCGCTCGCGCGCTGGTGCCGGCCGGATGGATGCCGGTCGCCGGACCGCATGGCATCGCGATCGCGCTGTGCGACGGCGACGGGCCGATGCCGGCGATGAGCATGTCGGCCCATGCGATGAAGCCCGGTGCATCGATGCAGCATGCGCCGATGCAGCATCACCACGGCACGCCCGATCACCCCTGCGACTTCGCAGCGGCAGCGGCGGCGTTCACCCTGGCGGCGTTGCCCGCGCCGGCGCTGCCGGTCGTGCTGCGTCACCGGCCGCTTCCGGCACGTGTGGCAGTCGCCATCGGCCAGGGGCTTGCGGCCCCGCCGCCACCGCCGACCGGACCACCCGCCTTCGCCTGATCGTCACGCCCGCGCTTCCCGCGCGGGCCGCCTCACGTTCATCCGAAGGATCTCCCATGCCGTTCCGTTGCCGCGCGCTCGCCTGCGCGCCCTTATCGCTTGTTCTCACAATGCCCGCGCTCGCCCAGGAAGCACCCTCGCACCGTTCCCAAGACGACGTCCTCGTCGTCGGCCAGCGCCGCGAGGCCGCGCTCGACGACACGCCCGGCTCGGTCGCCAGCGTCGACGCTGCCGCGATCGCCACCCGGATCAATGCGGTCTCGATCGAGGACACGCTCAAATACCTGCCCAGCCTGATCGTCCGCAAGCGCAACATCGGCGACACCCAGGCCCCGATCGCCACCCGCACCAGCGGGCTGGGGGCGAGCGCGCGCAGCCTGATCTATGCCGATGGCGCGCTGCTGTCGGCGCTGATCGGCAACAACAACGGCACCGCTTCCCCGCGCTGGAGCATCATCTCGCCGGAGGAGGTCGAGCGGATCGACGTTCTCTACGGCCCGTTCGCCGCCGCCTATCCGGGCAACTCGATCGGCGCAGTGGTCAACATCACCACCCGCCTGCCACAGAAGCTGGAGGCGACCGTGACCCTCGCCAGCAACGTCCAGACGTTCCGCTTCTATGGCGACGACCGGGTGCTGCCGACGCGGCAGGTCGGGGCGACGATCGGCGACAGGATCGGCGCGTTCTCGTTCTTCGCCAGCTACGACCGGGTCGACAACCTCGCCCAGGCCTTGCTGTACGTCACCGCCACACCGGCAACGACCAAAACGCCACCAATCGCGACGACCGGCGGTGTCGCAGCGCTCAACCGCACCGCCGCGCCGATCGAGGTGATCGGGGCCAGCGCCATCCCTCAGCAGGTGCAGGACCGGTTCAAGCTCAAGCTCGGGCTCGACCTCGGCTCGACCGAGCTGCGCTATGTCGGCGGATTATTCTTGAATGCGCTGCACGCCCGCGTCGAGAGCTATGTCCGCGATACCGCTGCCGGCCAGCCGGTCTATGCCGGCACCTATGCGATCGCCGGCAACACCTACACGCTCGCGGCGAGCGCGTTCGACGGCGGCTATTACGATCTTGACGAGCGGCAATGGTCGCACAGCCTGTCCGCCACCGGCAGCGCGGGGACGATCGACTGGCAGGTGATCGGCACGCTCTACGACTATGCCCATGACGTGCAGCGGATGCCGACCGGCGCTTTGCCGGCGGCCATCAACGGCGGGCCGGGCACGATCACGCGGATGGACGGCACCGGCTGGCAGACCTTCGACGCCAAGCTGGCCTGGACGCTCGGCACGACGGTGCTGAGCGCCGGCGGCCACCTCGACCGCTTCGTGCTGAAGAACGACCAGTTCGCGACCACCGACTGGATTGGCGGCGGCGAGGGTGCGCTGATCCTGCAGTCGCGCGGCAAGACGCGGACCGCGGCGGTGTGGGCGCAGGATGCGTGGCGGATCGCGCCGCCGCTGACGCTGACGCTGGGCGGCCGCTACGAATGGTGGCGCGCCTATGACGGCGTCAACGTGTCGACGACGACGACGCCGATGATCTCGACCGTCCAGCCGCCGCTCGACGCCGCACGCTTCTCGCCCAAGGCGACGCTCGCCTATACGCTGGCACCGAGCCTGACGCTGAGACTGTCGGCCGGGCAGGCGTGGCGCTTCCCGACGGTGGGCGAGCTGTACCAGGTCGTGACGACGCCGGTGCCGGCGGTGCCCAACCCCAACCTGCGCCCCGAGCGGGCGCGGTCGGAGGAACTGGCGCTGGAGCAGCGGGACGGGCATGGCGGCGCGCGGCTGGCGTTGTTCAACGAGATCGTGACTGACGCGCTCCTGTCGCAGAGCGGGGCGCTCAACGGCACCACGATTGTCGCGACCTTCGTCCAGAACGTCGACCGCACCCGCGCCCGCGGGGTCGAGCTGTCGGCGGATCGTACCGACGTGGTGCCGCGTATCGACCTGTCGGGCAGCGTCACCTATGCCGACGCCACCACCCGCGCCGATGCCGCGTTCCCGGCAGCGGTCGGTCACACCCTGCCGCAGGTGCCGCGCTGGAAGGCGACCTTGGTGGGAACGTGGCGACCGCTCGACGGCCTCTCGCTAACGGCGGCGGGGCGCTATGCCAGCCGGATGTACGGGACGCTCAACAATGTCGATATCGTCGGCAACACCTATCAGGGCTTCTATAAATATCTGGTCGTCGACCTGCGCGCGCAGGTGAGGACCGGGCGGCACCTGACGGTCGGCCTCGGCATCGATAACGTCAACAACGACCGCTATTTCCTGTTCCACCCCTTCCCGCAGCGCAGCTTCCAGGCGGACCTGCACTGGACGCTATGACGAAAAGGGCCGCCGCTCCCGGTGGGAAGCGGCGGCCCTGGTCGGCCCGAAAAGGTTGGCCTCAGAAGCTGAAGCGAGCACCCACCCGGATTGCATAGAGCGATTGGGTGACGTTCACCGCCGCCGTGTTCGGGTTGGTGAACGCCGAGTAGCGATACTGGGCGCATGTCTGCGCCGTGGTCGTGTTGATCACACCAGCGGCGGG
>NZ_CAHJXA010000133.1 GCF_903644135.1 Sphingomonas bacterium
CCCCCGCCGCTCGGCTACGCGCCGGACGGGCGCTCGCTTCTCATCGTCGAGGAGCATGCCGCCATCATCCGGCGCATCTTCGATCGCTATCTCGTTCTGGGCAACGTGACGCATCTCGCCGCCGAGCTCGCTTGCGAGCGGATCGCCCTGCCGGTGCGCCAGCGCGGCAATGGCAACGGTCCTATCGGCGGCGGCTGGTTCCAGCGTGGCCAGCTTTACAAGATCCTGTCCAACCCGATCTACATCGGCCGCATCCCGCACGGGAAGACCAGCCATGCCGGGCTGCACCCGGCGATTATCGCTGCCGAGGTCTGGGAGGCCACCCAGTCGAAGCTCGCCGACAACCGGCAGGGCAGCAGCACCAGGGTCAGAGCCGCTAGCCCCAGCCTGCTCGCCGGCAGGATCATCGACGCCGATGGCAACCCGCTCGCCAGTTCGCATGCCACCAAGCAGGGGCGGCGCTACCGCTACTATGTCACCTCGCTGCCTCAAGGCGTCACCGCCCCGATCAGCCGCGTGCCCGCGCTCGAGATCGAGGCGGCGGTGACCAGCCGCATCGCAGCAGCGTTCGACGACCCGTTCGCCCTGGCGGGCGCGGCGGGGCTCACCCTCACCGCGCACAACACCGCCGCGCTCGCCGCGCGGGCGGAGGAGACCGCCGCCGCCTTGCGCAAACGCAACCGTACCGTCACCCAGGCGCTGGTCGGGATGGTACGGCTGCACCCCGCCCGCATCGACATCGAGCTTGCCACCGACGCGATCGCTCAGGCGCTGCAGCTCGACCCTGCGTCCGACGCATCAGGCACCATCATCCTCGCAGCCGAGGTCACCTTGACCCGCACCGGGCGTGCCATGCGGCTGGTGCAGGACAACGGCCTCACCATCCAGCGCAACGCCAACCCGGCGCTGATCCGGCTGCTGCTGCGCGCACGCCGTTGGTGGACGATCCTCAAGCAAGGCAAGCTCGACATCACCGCGCTGGCCGAGGCGGAAGGGGTGATGCCGGCCTACATCACCCGCGTGGTGCGGCTCGCATTCTTATCGCCCGCGGTCATCGAGGCGGTCCTCAAGGGCAGCGTCAGGGCAGAGGTGAACTCCACCACCATCACCGCAACCGATGCCATCCCCGCCTGCTGGCAGGTGCAGGCGCGCAAGATGCTGCCGGCGGTTCCGGTCAGTTAGCAATAGCCGACGAGCTGTCCTTCACCGACGCCCTGTCGTCGGCCAGTGCGGCCCCGATCATCGCCGCCAGCGCCTCTTCGGCGCGCTGGCGGACCGAAGAGTCACTCGCGACCAGACCCTGCCTGACCCATAGCGGCGCGCGGCCAAGAACCCGCTCGACAACCACAACGAACTGTTGGCTCATCCCCAGATCCCTTTGCGCTGCTAACCTTATGATCAGTCCACTCCACCTTTGTTACTTCAGCACCTTAGTTATAACAAGTGCCGGCTAGTTACTCGAACTGACGACAGAGTAGCTCTACAACATACACAAACAATCATAACATGAGACAATGATCGAGCGGGCAAGGCCCTGCTTTGTTGATTTTGCGATCATCGGCAGCACCGGTGCAAGGCCGTCGTTTACTAGGAGTAATGCGACCATAAGGTAAGATGGATCGGCAGGTAACAGCAACCAGGCCTGCGGAACCTTGTTGGCTCAGCGAGGTGAGAACGCTTCAGCTAGCAGATCGGTGGCTGCGGCCAGCCTTCGACCGTTCACATGCCTTGCGGGGTGGTTGGAGTCGCGCCTGATGCGGAGTAACAGCCGCTCATGCCGAGCGACGCTGGCAGACGCGGCACAGACATAATCATCGCAAGCCCACGCCATGAACGGGTCGCGGGCGCGGTCGAGCGGGTGACGTTTCATAGCGCCGAGACCGGCTTCTGCGTGCTGCGCGTCAAGGTGCGCGGCCAGCGCGACCTGATGACCGTCACCGGCCATGCCGCGGCGATCGATGCCGGCGAGTATGTCGAAGCCGTGGGCATCTGGCTGAACGACCGGCAGCATGGGCTGCAGTTCAAGGCGGAGCGCATCGAGACCGTTGTGCCCACTACTCTTGAGGGCCTGGAGAAGTACCTCGGCTCCGGCATGATCAAGGGCATCGGCCCCGTCTACGCCAGGAAGCTGGTGGCGACGTTCGGGCACGAGGTGTTCGAGGTGATCGAGCGCGAGCCGGCGCGGCTGCGCGAGGTGACCGGCATCGGTCCGGTGCGCGAGGCCAAGATCATCCGCGGCTGGAGCGACCAGCGCGCGATCCGCGAGATCATCGTCTGGCTCTACAGCCATGGCGTCAGTTCGGCCCGCGCGATGCGGATCTACAAGACCTATGGCGAGGACGCGATCGCGGTCATCAGCGCCGATCCCTACCAGCTTGCCCGCGACATCGCCGGCATCGGGTTCAAGACCGCGGACGCGATCGCGTCCAGCATCGGCTACGCCAAGGACGATCCCCGCCGCGTCCGGGCCGGCGTCGCGCACGCGCTCACCACCGCGATGGGCGACGGGCATTGCGGGCTACCGCGAGACGACCTGATACGGTCCGGTGCCGAGCTGCTCGAGGTACCGCCTTTCCTCGTCGAGACGGCGCTGGGCGGCGAGCTGGCGTCCGGCGAGGTGATCGCAGGACTGACCGACGGCCGGGAGGTGGTCTTCCTCGCCGGCCTCTACCGGGCCGAACAGTCGATCGCCGACACGCTGCTGCGCCTGCGTGCCGGCATCCTGCCCTGGCCGGCGATCGATGCCGACCGGGCGATCTCCTGGGTGGAACGGCGGACGGGTGTAACGCTGTCGGTCAGTCAGCGCGATGCCCTGCGGCTCGCGCTGGTGACCAAGGTCTGCGTCGTCACCGGCGGCCCCGGCGTCGGCAAGACCACGCTGGTCCGGTCGATCCTTCAGACCCTCGCTGCCAAGCGGGTCCGCATCGCGCTTGCCGCCCCGACCGGACGCGCCGCCAAGCGGCTGGCCGAGGCGAGCGGCATGGAGGCGATGACGCTGCATCGCCTGCTGGAGAGCGATCCCGGCGAGGGCGGGTTCAAGCGCAATGCCGAGAACCCGCTCGACTGCGACCTCTTGGTGATCGACGAGGCCAGCATGGTCGATGTCATGCTCATGCACGCGGCGGTGCGAGCCCTGCCCCGCGACGCCGCGCTGCTGCTGGTCGGCGACGTCGATCAGCTGCCCTCGGTTGGACCCGGTCAGGTACTCAAGGACGTGATCGCCAGTGGGGCCGTTCCGGTCGTGCGGCTGACGGAGGTGTTCCGACAGGCAGCGGAGAGCCGCATCATCACCAACGCACACCGGATCAACGCCGGCGAGATGCCCGAACTGTCGGCCCGCGGCACCGGTGACTTCTTCTTCGTCGAGGCCGACGAGCCGGGCGACGTCGCCGATAAGGTCGTCGACCTCGTGTCAAGGCACATCCCGCGCCGGTTCGGGCTCGACCCGGCCCGCGACATCCAGGTGTTGAGCCCCATGCAGCGGGGCGGGGCCGGAGCACGGGCGCTCAATGCGCTCCTGCAGCAACGGATCAACGCTCCGACCGAACAGGCGGTGGAGCGGTTCGGCCAGCGCTATGGCCCCGGCGACAAGGTCATGCACATCGTCAACGATCGCGAGCGCGACATCTACAATGGCGACCTCGGCGTGGTCACGGCGGTCGACCATGTCGAGGGCGAACTGACGGCGGTGTTCGGCGACAACGTGGTGACGTTCGAGTTCGGCGAGCTCGACGCTCTCCAGCTCGCCTATGCCACGACGATCCACAAGTCGCAGGGGTCCGAGTATCAGGCGGTGGTGATCCCGCTCAGCATGCAGGCTTATACAATGCTCGGGCGCGAGCTCGTCTACACCGCCGTGACCCGCGCCAAGCGGCTGCTCGTGCTGGTCGGCAGCCGCAACGCGCTGGCGATCGCGGTCAAACGCCGGCAGCCGCGGCGTTGGTCGCTGCTCCGCGAGCGCTTACGCAACCAATAGGCCGCGGAAGGCAGGGATCGTCGATTAGCGAAGAAGCGACCGCCAGTTCCAAGGGTCGCCTAGCCTTTCCGCTGCACGCGCGACGTCCTGCCGGCACCGCGACGATGGTGGTGCATGGTTTGTCGTCGCTTGCGCGACCAGCGGCTGCCCTACTAAGCATTACCAGTAGAAGGAGTTGATCGTCATGGCATTGAAGGACCTGTTCGCATCGTTCGGCGACACGCTTGAAGAGCTGTTCAACGCCAAGCCTTATGAAGCGGGCAAAGGACGCGCCCGGCTGATCAAGGGCATCGAAGCGGCGCGCGAGCAGTCGGCCAGCGGCCGCACCCGCGTGCCCAACCGGTGGTGGACGATCAGCAACGGCATCGTCGCGTTCTCGCCGCAGCTGCGGGGCACGCCGTTGATCATCAACGGAAAGGGCACCAACTTCATCCCGGCCGACCGGTTCGGCGAGTTTCTCGACGCGTTCAAGGCCGAGGTCGAGGCCGGCGAGTTCGACGCCATGATCGAGGCGATCGAGACCGGTACCGGCAATGCGGGCAGCAGCGTGCCGGTGTCGGCGGGCGGCCGTTCGCGCGGACCGATGTCTGAGGAGGCCAAGGCCAACATCCGTGCCGGCCGGGCGCGCGCCATGGCGGCGCGAGAGGCATCCGGCCAAGCCTGAGCGGCCGGAGCGCCGCTCCGCACCAAAAGATATCGTCGCTGCAGATCGAGATGACGTCGTCAGTATTGCGACCGGACCAGCACCGCCCGGTTCGGCATCGTGGCAAGGCGGTTGACCGCGGCGAGCGGGTCGGCGTTGTCGCGCGCAGCAGCGCGACCAGCTCGTCGACATCGACCGCGACGCCGGACCGAAACGGGTCGACGATGACCGGTGCGACGTCGTCGCCCACCAGGACCAGCATACGGCCCGGTACGTTCAGTATGCTCGCCGTCCACCCCACCCGGCGCGCGGCGGCGACGTAGAGGATCAACAGGCTCACCGGCAGCCTTGGCGCTGGTCGATGACCCGGATCAGATCGGCATTGTCGGGTCGTCGTGGTCTCGGCATCGCTGACGAACCCGGACTCGCCCGCCAGAACTTGCGCTAGCGCCTCGGTACGGCCGCGGGCTGTATCCGCCTTGGCCCCAACCGTCTCCAGCCGGATCGCGATCGCCTCCAGCAAGTCAAGTTATGGCTGCTCGTCAGTACTGGGGTGTTCAAGCAACGCTAGGATCAGGGCCGCCTCGTCGAGGACGAGTTTGTTGAGAGAAGTGTCCACGCCCGCAAGATGGGGATGCCAACCCATCCCACCGCTCTCGCCTGCGATTCGCGGTCAGACTGCTTTCCCGTGGCGTTTCGCCGAGAGCCGCACATTCCACTTGCCTGCCGCCGCGTGTGGAGCAATCACCGTCACACCCCTCGTGAAAGCCGGGGGGTGGGGCGTGGAAACCCCGGTTAAAGGTACTCGGTCGCGATTTCATCGGGGCCGGGTGGCATGCGCGCATGTCCAGCCGGCAACGGTAAAGGCGCATGCGCCTGATCCTTTGGCCCAGGTTTCCAACATCCGGCTTCGGCCGTCGCCCCGAGAGGACATAGGTGCGACGAGGAAGCCACTGGCCGCCAGCCGCACCGCCATGAACGGGAGGTGCGACCATGACGCTGGTTCTGCTCGACGACACAAATACACAGGTGGTGCGGCGAGTACCGCACGGCGAGGCACGCCGCGAGGCGACGCTGCGCGACCTCATCGCCGATCATCCCGGCATCCTGCCGGTCCACGACATCGACCCGAGCTATGGACGGCTGGTGACCGTCACGACCGAGCTCGCGATCCCGAGCGTCGGCTTTGTTGACGTGCTGCTGATCGACGAGCACGGCCGGCTGGTAGTGGTCGAGTGCAAGCTCTGGCGCAACCCGCAGGCCCGCCGCGAGGTGGTCGGCCAGATTCTCGACTATGCGCGTGAACTCAGCCGCTACGCCTATGAAGACCTGCAGCGGCAGGTTTCGATTGCGACCAAGCGGCAGGGCAACGTGCTGCACGCTCTGGCCACCGAGGCGGGCGGCAGCCTGGACGAGGCAAGCTTCGTCGACCGGGTCACGCGCGACCTTGCCGCGGGCAGGTTCCTGCTGCTGGTGGTGGGCGACGGCATCGCGGAGGGCACGCGCCGGATCGGCGAGTATCTGCGGGACCAGCCGGGGCTCGCATTCGAGTTCGGGCTCGTCGAGATTGCCGAGTACCGGCATGTGGATGCGAGCGGCCACGAGCAGGTGATCGTGCAGCCCCGCGTACTGGCGCAGACCACCACCATCGAGCGCTGGGTGATCCGCTCCGAGGTGCCGGGCACCGTCATCGAGCCGGTCGCGGCCATGCTCCCCAGTGTCACTGACCACGCCGTGCCCGCGATGCGAGCATCATCGAATGGGAAAGAGCGCTGGCGGCTCTTTGCCGACCGGTTGATCGCCGAGACCCGGTTCGACGATCCGGGCCAGCCACCGGCGCGCAGCGGCGGCACGGGCTGGTTCAAGGTGCCGCTGCCACGTGGCCTGTACGTCAACGTCTACCGCAGCAGCGGCGAGGGCGGGCTGGGCGCGCAGGTCCGGTTCGGCGGGTCGGACGGTCATGCCGCCTGGGATGAGCTGCTGGCCGAGCGCGATGCGGTTGATGCCGAATTCGTGGCCGCCGGCCTGCCGGTCCCGGTCTGGATTGCGGGCGACGTGCCAACGCTGAGCATCACCACGCCGTCACCCGAGCCGTGGGACGATGCCGTGGAGGTCGAGCAACGCCGCTGGATGAGCAGGGCCGCCAACCAGCTCGTCAACAGCCTGCGCCCGCGGCTGCAGGCGCTCGGCCGGGAGCTGGCTGCGTGAGCGCGGCAGCAATGACGCGGTCGGGAAAGGACTGACATGGAACCGATGTACGGCTTGATCCTGATCCTTGTCTGGGCGGGCGTGAACGCGCTTATAGCCAGTAAGCGCAGGCGGTCGGGCCCGGCTTTCTTCGGATGGTCGGTGTTGCCCGTCATCCCGGTCGCGATGTTGGCTGCATACCTCTCCCACGGGGAGGGCGCGATTGCCGGTTGGGCAGCGTTCATCCCGGCCGCCGGTGCCTTCATCGCGGCGATCGCGGTACCCAATGGACAGGAGGCGGCGGCTCGGACCGGGAGCTTCGGAGCCTATGTCAAATGCCCGTATTGTAAATAGGCGTTGAACCGGGACCCCCGATCGGCGTCCAAAAGGGACCCCCCGATGGCGAGGGCGAACGTCGATGA
>NZ_CAHJXA010000134.1 GCF_903644135.1 Sphingomonas bacterium
GCGGAGCAGACCGCTGGCACCGAGCCGTTCAGCGAGCCCCGCCTCGCCGCCCTGCGCGCGCAGAAACGACCGGTGTTCGCCTATTTCACCGCCGACTGGTGCCTGACCTGCAAGGTCAATGAGAAGGCGTCGATCGACACCGCCGGCGTGCGCAGCGCCTTTGCCGCGAAGAAGGTGGCGGTACTGGTCGGCGACTGGACCGACGGCGATGCGAAGCTGGGCGCGTTCATCCAGGCGCACAATCGCGCCGGCGTGCCGCTCTACCTCTACTACGCTCCCGGCGCGACCGAGCCGGAGGTGTTGCCACAGGTGCTGACCCCCAGCCTGCTGGAGTCGCTCGCCGGCTGAGCTTGTGCGCCGCGGCGATGCCGGGCAGCATGGAACCGCTGCGATCCTGGGAGCTTATCGTAACGATGGCGACACGACCTGCGTTCGACGAGATCCTGGGGCTCCATGGTGATCAGCCGCCGCGGCCCGACCTGGCGGCGCTGGGCCGCTGGCTCGACGTCATCGACACGGCCGAGCTGCGCCGTCGCCAGCAAGCCGCGGAGACCACCTTTCGCCAGCTCGGCATCACCTTCGCCGTCTATGGCGACAATGACGCCAGCGAGCGCATCATCCCGTTCGACATCGTGCCGCGCGTGTTCCTGGCCGATGAATGGGCGCGGCTGTCGGCGGGGCTGGTCCAGCGCGTCGAGGCGATCAACGCGTTTCTCGACGACATCTATGGCGAGCGCCGCATCCTCAAGGAAGGCGTGCTACCGGAGGACCTGATCCTCGCCAACCCGCAGTTCCGCCCCGAGATCGCCGGGATGCGACCGCCGCACGGCATCTGGGCGCATATCTGCGGCATCGACCTGGTGCGGACCGGCCCCGATGACTTCTTCGTGCTGGAGGACAATGCCCGCACCCCGTCGGGAGTCAGCTACATGCTGGAGAACCGCGAGGCGATGCTGCGTCTCTGTCCCGAGCTGTTCCGCGAATATCGGGTGGAGGCGGTCGACAGCTATCCCGACCGGCTGCTCCAGACCATGCAGTCGGTCGCGCCGCGCGGGGTCAGCGCGCCGACCTGCGTGGTGCTGACCCCCGGCCACTTTAACTCCGCCTATTACGAGCACAGCTTTCTGGCTGACTCGATGGGGATCGAGCTGGTAGAGGCGGCGGACCTGGTGGTCGACGACGATGTGGTCTGGATGCTGACCGTCGCCGGGCGGGTGCGGGTCGACGTCATCTATCGCCGCGTCGACGACGACTTCCTCGATCCGCTGGTGTTCCGGGCCGACTCGATGCTGGGCGTGCCGGGGCTGATCGCCGCCTATGCCGCCGGCAACGTCGCGATCATCAACGCGCCGGGCAACGGCATCGCCGACGACAAGGCGATCTATTCGTACATGCCCGAAATCGTCCGTTTCTATTCGGGTGCGGAGGCACGGCTGCCCAATGTCGAGACCTGGCGGTGCCGCGAGCCGGATGCGCTCGCCTACACGCTGGACCGGCTCGACCAGCTGGTGGTGAAGCTGGTCGACGGTTCGGGTGGCTATGGCATGTTGGTCGGGCCGACCGCTTCGAAAGCCGAGATCGCGAAGTTCCGCGCGGCGCTGGAGGCGGAGCCGCACCGCTACATCGCCCAGCCGACGCTGGCGCTGTCGACGGTGCCCACCATGGCCGAACAGGGCCTCGCGCCGCGCCATGTCGACTTCCGTCCGTTCGTGCTGACCGGATCGACGGGCGTGCAGGTCGTGCCCGGTGGCCTGACCCGGGTGGCGCTGCGCGAGGGGTCGCTGGTGGTCAACTCCAGCCAGGGCGGCGGCACCAAGGACAGCTTCGTGCTGATGGCGGACGGCATGACACAGAGCCAGACCATGGGCGGCATGAGCCAGTCGCAGCAGCAGCGCGCCTGATGCTGTCGCGCACCGCCTCCGCACTCTACTGGCTCGGCCGCTATATCGAGCGAGCCGACTTCATCGCCCGGCTGGTCGAGGCGACGGTCCGGCTCGACGCGCTGTCGTCGCAGCCGGCGGGCGAGGTCGCCTGGTCGTCGGCGCTCGCCGTCACCGATACGGAGGAGGCGTTCGCCGCCACCGGCCACCCGCTGACGCAAGGCTGCGTGGTGAGTTTCCTGGCGCTCGACAGCAGCCATCCCGGCTCGATCATCCGCTGCCTCGATCTGGCTCGCACCAACGCCAAGGCGGTTCGCACCGCCCTGACCCGCGAGGCGTGGACCGCGATCAACCGTGCCTGGCTGGTGTTCGAGAAGGGCACCGGCCCGGTCAGTACCGCCGCGACGCTGGCGCTGGTCGAGGCGGTGACCAACGAGACCCGCGGCTTCGAGGGCGCGATCCAGCGGATGCTGCGCAACCAGCCGACCTGGTTCATCCGCCTGGGCCAGGCGGTGGAGCGGGCCGACAATTCGGCGCGGCTGCTCGACGTCAAATACCATATCCTGCTGCCCGAGGGCGAGCAGGTCGGCGGCATCGTCGACCGCGACCAGTGGACGACGATCCTGCAAACGGTATCGGCGGTGACCGCCTATCGCTGGCTCTACAGCGAGGGGCTGACCCCGGCGAACGTCATCGACCTGTTGATCGCGCGGCCGGAGATGCCGCGCAGCCTGGCGGCTTCGGTCGAGGAGACGGTCGAGATTCTGGCGCTGCTCGCCAGGCGGACCGGCCAGCATGGCGAGGCGGACCGGATGGCGCGGCTGCGCGCCTCGCGCCTTGCCAAGACCCATTCGGGCGAGGTGATCGCGTCGGGGCTGCACCAGTATCTGGGCACGTTCATCGTCGAGAACGACCAGCTCCACGCCGCGATCGGCCGGCAGTTCAAGTTCGGCTGATGCGGCTGTCGATCGAGCATCGTACCACCTACCGCTTCACCACCCCGCAGGCGCGGCTGGTCCAGATGCTGCGGGTCACGCCCGCCAATTCGCATGACCAGACGGTGGCGAGCTGGCGGCTCGACATCGACCGCGACGCCCGGCTGCGCGAAGGGAGGGACGGCTTCGGCAACCGCGTGACGATGCTGTATGTCGAGGGGCCGGTCGAGGCGATCGAGATCGCGGTCGTCGGCGAGGTGGTGACCAGCCATTCGGACGGCGTGCTCCACGGCGTCGCCGAGTCGTTGCCGGCGGCCCTCTTCCTGCGCGCGACCCTGGCGACGCCTCCGGACGACGCCATCGCCGCGTTCGCGCGCGAGCAATCGGGCGACGGATCGCTGCTCGGCAACCTCCATGCGCTCAACGAAGCCCTGCACGAGCGCTTCGCGATCGACCTCAGCCGACCCGAAGCCGGAGTCGACGCGGCGGCGGCGTTCCGCCGCGATCGGGCGACGCCGCGCGACCTCGCTCATATCTTCGCGGTCGGGGCCCGCTCATTGGGCGCGCCGGCGCGCTATGTGTCGGGATACAGCGTCGCCGATGTCCTCGGCAGCCACCGGCCGACGCCGCATGGCTGGGCGGAGGCCTATGTCGACGGGATCGGCTGGATCGGCTTCGACCCCTGCACCGCGCGCTCGCCGGAGGAGGAGTATGTCCGGGTCGCGATCGGGCTTGACGCTGCCGGGGCCGCGCCGGTCGCCGGCTCGCGGCTGGGGACGGGCGACGAGCAGCTCGACGTCAACGTCCAGGTGCTGCGCGAGGATTAGGCCAGCTCGCCCTGCAACGCCGCCTGTTCGGCCACCGTCACCGGCTGCACCTCTTCCAGCAGCCGCCAGCCATTGGGTCCCAGCACCTCGATCGGGCGGAAGCGCGTCTTGTACGCCATCCGCTCCGAGCCCTTGATCCAATAGCCAAGATACACATACGGCAACCCCGCCTCGCGGGCGCGGACGATGTGGTCCATGATGATGTAGTTGCCCAGCCCCGGCCGGGTACCCTCGTCGGCGGCGAAGAAGCTGTAGATCATCGACAGCCCGTCGGCCTGGCGATCGGTCAGGCAGGCACCGACCAGCCGCCCGCGCGCGCCGTTGACGCCCGGCTCGCGATATTCGACGATCACCGAGTGGACCGGCGAATGCTCGACCATGTCGGCATAATCATCCTCGTCCATTCCCGCCATGCCGCCGCCGGGATGCCGCGCCGAGAGGTAGCGGCGCAGCAGCTGGAACTGCTCGTCGGTCGCCCAGGGGCGGCAGGCGGTGACCTCCAGGTCGGCGTGACGCTTCATCAGCTTGCGCTGGGTGGCGTTGGGGACGAACTCGGGGGTAACGACGCGCACCGACACGCAGGCGGTGCAGCCCGCGCAGCTCGGGCGATAGGCGACTCCCTGGCTGCGGCGGAAGCCGATCCGGCCGAGTGCGTCGTTGAGCTCGCCGGCGTGCGGCCCGGTCAGCTCGGTGAACACCTTGCGCTCCTGCCGGCCCGGCAGATACGGGCATGGGCTCGGGCTGGTCACGAAGAAACGCGGAAAGCGGAATGGCGCGGTCACGCGTGGCGGGCCCCTGTCAGTGACCCGCCGGGTGGCGTGTCACCACCTGTATGAATAGCCACAGGCGTGCTGAAAAGCCGCTTTACCATGAATAATAGGTTAATCCCGCGTTGCGATTCTTTCCAGCATCGGATGACGTCCCGCATCGGGGTTAATTCATGCGGGTTCGACGGGACTGACCTCATAACCCGCCGCGCCGAGCGCCGTCACCAGCCGGTCGAGATGATCGCGATCGCGCGCCTCGCACTCGATCTCGGTAATCAGGCCCTTGGCGGGCAGGTTGGTGAAGACCCGCTGGTGATAGACCTCGATGATGTTGACCCGCTCCTGGTCGAAGATGCGCGCGACGTTGAACAGCGCGCCGGGCCGGTCCTGCAACCTGATCCGCAGCCGCGCGAGCCGGCCCGAGCGGGCGAGATCGCGGAGCAGGACGTTGGCGAGCAGGTGCGTGTCGATATTGCCGCCGCACAGCACCACGCCGACCGTGCGCCCGGCAAACCGCTCCGGATAGGCCAGCAGCGCGGCGAGACCGGCGGCACCGGCCCCCTCGACCACCGTCTTCTCGATCTGCAGCAACAGGCTCACCGCTCGCTCCAGGTAGCGCTCGGAGACGAGGACGATGTCGTCGACCAGGCGCTCGACCATATGCGCGGTGATGCCGCCCGGCTCCTTGACGGCGATGCCCTCGGCCAACGTGTCGCCGGCGCAGGGCAGGCTGGTGCCGTTGATGCGGTTGTACATCGACGGGAACAGCTCCGCCTCGACCCCGACGATCTCGACCCGGTGCGGTTGAGCGCGCGCGACGGTAGCCATGCCGCTGATCAGGCCGCCGCCGCCGATCGGCGTCACCAGCGTGTCGATCCCCGGCACGTCTGAGAACATCTCGATCGCGGTGGTGCCCTGGCCGGCGATGATGCGCGGATCGTCAAAGGCGTGAACGAACGTATAGCCGCGCTCCGCCTCCAGCACGCGGGCATGGGCATTGGCCGCGTCGAAGGTCTCGCCATGGAGGATGACGGTCGCGCCATGGCCCTCGGTCTGCACGACCTTCACCGTCGGCGTGCTGGTCGGCATGACGATCGTCGCCGGCACGCCGAGCCGGTGGGCATGATAGGCCAGCCCCTGTGCGTGATTGCCGGCGGAGGCGGCGATCACGCCCTTGGCCTTGGCCTCGTCCGACAGCAGCAGCAGCGTGTTGAGCGCGCCGCGTTCTTTATAGGCGGCGGTGAACTGCAGGTTTTCGAACTTGAGGTAGATGGTCGCGCCGACCATCTGGCTCAGCGTGCGGCTGATGAGGGTCGGCGTGCGCACGATCGACGGGGCGATGCGACGGTGCGCGGCTTCGACATCGGCGAGATCGACGGGCAGGTTTCGGGGCGCGGGAACGGATGCGGTAGCCATGGCCCGCCAAGCAACTAGAGCATCTGGCGCGGGGTGGGAACACCGCTTATCCCGCGGCGATGTTGTCTGCGTCTCTCCGCCGGCTTGCCGCCGGGTTCCTGCTGCTGTTGCCCGTCGCTGCCGGTGCCGCCAAACGCCAGCCGATCGCCGTCG
Organism: Sphingomonas bacterium; assembly: GCF_903644135.1. Classification (GTDB taxonomy): domain Bacteria; phylum Pseudomonadota; class Alphaproteobacteria; order Sphingomonadales; family Sphingomonadaceae; genus Sphingomonas. The sequence goes on from NZ_CAHJXA010000134.1 coordinate 5,979, forward strand.
CCGCGCCGGTGTCGGCCGGTGCACTGGTCGATAACGTCACCGGCCTGACGCTGGACACCGATGGGCGCGTAGTGCGCTTCACCGGGCTGCTGATGACCGCCGACGGCCATGTCGTCCGGCTGCTGGCCGCGGGCGAGAAACGGCCCGAGCGGCTCGACTGGCGCGCCGATATGAAGGGGCGGGTGCTGCTGCCCGGCTTCGTCGACGGCGAGGGCCATGTCATGGACCTCGGCTTCCGCGCGCTGGAGCTGGACCTGTCCGCCGCCACTTCGCTGGCCGACGCACAGGCGCGGATCGCTGCCTATGCCGCCGCCAATGCCGACCGCAACTGGGTGATCGGTGCCGGCTGGAACCAGGAGCAGCTTGGCCGCGCGCCGACCGCCGCAGACCTGGCCGGCATCGCGCCCGACCGGCCGATCGTACTCGACCGCGCGGACGGCCATGCGGTGTGGCTGAACGAGGCGGCGATGAAGGCGATGGGCATCACCGCCGCTACGCCGGCCCCCGCCAGCGGTCGCATCCTGCGCGGCCCCGGCAACGCGCCGACTGGCGTGTTCGTCGACGCCGCCCGCGACATGGTGCTCAGGATGGTGCCGCAGCCGCGCGCCGCCGACCGTGACAACGCCTTCCTCAAGGCACAGGCGATGTTGCTCGCCAACGGCGTCACCGCCGTCGCCGACCTATCAACGCGGCTGCCCGACTGGCTGACCTTCCGGCGGATCGCCGACCAGGGCGGCCTCAGGCTGCGGATCGCCAGCTATGCCGACTCGATCGAGACCGCCAACCTCACCGCCGGCAAGGGGCCGTCGCCCTGGCTTTATGGCGACCGGCTGAAGCTGATCGGGGTGGCGATGGTCGCCGACGGCTCGCTCGGCGCGCGCGGGGCGTGCCTCAAGGCCGCTTACGCGGACGCGCCGCGCGAGAGCGGCCAGTGCATTGCCGGCGACCGGCTGCGCAACCTGATGAGCCGGGCAGCGATGGACGGCTTCCAGGTCGCCGTCGACGCTACTGGCGACCGCGCCAACGACGAGGTGCTGGGCGCGGTCGAGGAGCTGAGCGAGACCTATACCGGCGACCGCCGCTGGCGGATCGAGCACGCCCAGATCGTCACCGCCGGCGACCTGCCGCGCTTCGGCCGGCATGGCATCATCGCCTCAATGCAGCCCGCCGACGTCGCCAGCGACGTCCAGGACAGCGGCCTGCAGGTGTATCTCGAGATCGACCGCGATGCGGCGGGACAGC
>NZ_CAHJXA010000135.1 GCF_903644135.1 Sphingomonas bacterium
CCGCGCGCGCCGGCCCCGGCCCGACGAGGCGGCCGAACCGCGCGACCAGAGCCGCGCCGCCTCCGAAGCGTTGCGCCAGCTGGTCCACGAGCTGCGCACACCGACCAACGCGATCGCCGGCTTTGCCGAACTGATCGAGACGCAACTGCTCGGCCCGGTCGCGCTGCCCTATCGCCAGCAGGCGGCGGCGATCCGCAGCCATACCTTGGCGCTGATCGGGGCGATCGACGATCTCGACACGGCGGCGCGGATCGCTGGTCATGCGCTGGAGCTGCGGCCGGCCAGCGTCGCGGTCGAGCCGCTGGTCGCTCGCGTCCTCGCCGACCTGGCCCCGCTTGCTCGACTCCGCGGAGCCGGCATCGCCTTCAGCCCCGGCGATGATCATCACGCGCAGGTCGACGACCGCGCCGCCGAGCGGCTGATCGGGCGGTTGCTGGCGGCGCTGGTCGCGGCGGCGGGGCAGGGCGAACGGCTGCGGCTCAAGGTCAAGACCAAGCCGGCCGCGACCATCGCGATCCAGATCGACCGGCCGGTGGCGCTCGCCGCGATCGGCGACGAGGCGCTGTTCGCGATCGATGCCCCGTCCGACGTCGGCGCGGAGCCGATCGAGGGCGCACCGTTGCTCGGCACCGGGTTTGCGCTGCGGCTGGCGCGCAATCTGGCGGTGGAGCTGGGCGGCAGCCTGACGATCGGTGCCGATCGCTTGACATTGCGGCTCCCCGCCGCCTTGAATCAGGAGGTGGGGCAGGCGGCGCAGTAGATGAGGTATCGCGTGCCGCCGCCTGGCGCGGACAGCCTCGTCGCGTGGCCGGCCAATTTCGGCATGCGGTTCACGATCTTCTGCGATGTCGAGGAGGAGTTCGACTGGAGCCGCCCGCTCGATCGCGCCAACCGATCGACCCGCGCGCTAGCCGCGCTGCCCGAGGCGCATCGCCGCTTTGCCGAGCGCGGTGCCGGGCTGACCTGCATGGTCGACCACCCGGTCGCGGTCGATCCCGCGGCGGTGGAGGCGCTGGGGCGGGTCGCCGCCGATCCGCGCTCGGCGATCGGGGCGCAGCTTCACCCCTGGGTAACGCCGCCGTTCGATGAGGTGGTGACGCCAGCGAACAGCTATGCCGGCAACCTGCCGTGCGCACTGGAGGCGGCGAAGATCGATGCGCTGACGGAGGCGCTGACCGCGGCGTTCGGGGCGAGGCCGCTCGCCTATCGCGCCGGCCGCTACGGTATCGGCGCGGACACGATCGCGCTGCTCGCCGAGCGAGGCTATCGGCTCGATACCTCGGTGAGGGCCGGCTATGACTATCGCGCCGACGGCGGCCCCAATTTCGGCGGCATCGGCAATGCGGCATACCGCGTCGGCGGACTGGTCGAGTTGCCCTTCTCCACCGTCTTCAGCGGTTCGCTTCGCCGCCGGGGTGCAGCACTGCATCGCATCGCCGCGCGCCTGCCGCATGGGCCGGGCGTCCTTGCTCGCACCGGCCTGCTCAACCGCGTGTCGCTGACGCCTGAGGACATGCCGATCGCCGAGGCGCTGACCGCGGTGAGCGTCGCCGTCGAGGAGGGGCAGCGGCTGCTCGCCTTCTCGTTCCACTCGCCCTCATTGGTGCCGGGCAACACGCCCTATGTCCGGGACGCCACCGATCTCGCCGCGTTCCATCGCTGGTGGGACGCGATGCTGGGGCGGCTGGCGCAGCTCGGCGTCGACCATGCCTCTTTGACGGAGATCCTCGCTGCCGCCGATCAACCGCCGGGGTGATAGACGCGCTCGACATGCCCCTTCAGCTCGTCGGGATAGAAATAGACCGGCCGTAGCTGGCCGCCGGCATAGTGCGCCGCCTGATCGCCGAAGTGGGGCGAGGCGGGGTCGCCGCTCTCACCGCCCGCCGTCACCGCGCGGGCGACCACGCGCGGGCCGCCGAACTCAACGGCGGCGACGAAGCTGTTGCCGCTGGTGCCATAGAGGCGCTTGGTCCCCGGCTGACGCGGTGCGCCGAACGAGGCGAGGCTACCCCATTGCGACGAGGTGAAGGGCACCGGTATGCTGGGCTTGGCATCGTCGAAGCGCTGCGCGATCGCGTCGTCCACGCGCTGGAAACGGTTGATCCGGCCCCAGGGCGTGCGCCAGTCGCCGAAATCCTCCGTCAGCCGGTCGACCGCCGTCTGCAACGCCGTCAGCCGCGCCTCGCTCGCGCCCGGCGCGGCCATGGCGTCGTAATGGGCGAGCCCCGGCGATGCGACCGGAGTAAGCTTCCACAGCGCCTCGCCCCAGAACACCGCCAGCGACGTGGCGGCTGACTCCGCGCTCCAGCGCTGGTCCCAGCCGCGCAGCAGCGCCACCGGTGCCGCCAGCTTCGCTCTTCGCGGATCGGTGGCCGGCAAGGCGTCGTAGCTTGCGAACAGCGACGGCAGCACCCGCGCGAAAGCGGGCAGATAGCTGTCATAGGCCGCGCCGATCAGTCCCGGCAGGGTGAAGTCGCGTCGGCCCGTGAGCAACAGGTCGGCATGGAGCCCGCGCGGGTTCTCGCCCGCCTGATCCAGATAGCGCGGATAGGCGGTGGCGGCCGGGCTGTCCGGCCCCGACACCGACCACGGCCAATCATTGGTGTTGCGGATCCAGCCGACCTTGGGGTTCACGACCTGCGGCAATTGGTCGAGCGTGTGGAGGCCATGCCAGTCGGTGGCCGGATCGCTGCCGTCGACCGGCTTGGTATAGTCGAAGCGGTTGTCGCGCACCGGCAGGAACTGCGGCATCAGGAAGGCGATGGTGCCGCGATCGTCGGCGAACACGGTATCGTTGGAGGAGTTCGCCTTCAGCTCGGCGACCTTCCGGAACGCGGCGAAGTCGGCGGCCTTGGTGCGCAGGAACGACTGTTGCAGCGCCTCGACCGGGCGGTTCATCAGCGCCAGCGCCAGCCACTTGCCGCCTTCCTCGCGCACGATCGGGCCGTGATGGGTGGCATAGATGGTGAAGCGCCGCTCGCTCAGCCGGCCGTCGCTGCCGCGCACCGCGATCGTCACCGTCTTGATCGCGACCGGCCGCAGTTCCTTGCCGTAGCGATAGAACAGGCGATCGCCCTGCCTGACGATGTCCTCCGCGAACTCGTCGACATTGTCGACGCCGCTCGACGTGTGCATCCAGCCGGCATGGCGGTTCCATCCCTGGTAGATGAAGAACTGCCCCCAGGTCGCCGCGCCATAGACGTCTAGTCCGGCATCGCTCGTCACCTGCTGCTCGGAGCGGAAGAAGAAGCTGGTATGCGGGTTGATCAGCAGCAGCGCGTGGCCGCCGACGGTGTTGGCGGGCGCGATGGCGATGCCGTTCGATCCCTTGGGCTCACGATAGATCGCGCCGCGCTCATCCTCGTTCAGCGCCACCGCGCGCTTGCCGTAGAACGCCTCCAGCCGTGCCAGCGACGCGCGCTCGATGTCGCCGCCGATGCTGCCTTCGCTGAACGACAGCGCCATCCATGGCTCGAAGCGGGTCAGCACCTTGGGATGCACCTTCGGGTGAGTGGCGAGGTAATAGTTCAGGCCGTCCGCCCAAGCGGTCATCAGCGCCTGGAGCCAATTGGGACTGCGGGCATATTGCGCCTGCAGCTCGACGGGATTGACGAACAGCCGCTGGCGCAGATCCTGCCAGACCAAGGCGTCGCCCTCCGCCTCGGCACGGCGGCCGAGCGCGGTCAGGTAGTTGACCTCGATCCGGTTGAAGTCGTCCTCCGCCTGGGCATAGATCATCCCGAACACCGCGTCGGCATCGCCATGGCCGTGGACGTGGGCGATGCCCCAGTCGTCGCGGGTGATCGTCACGCCCCGCGCTTGCGCGTCCCAGCGGGCGTGCTCGGGCGTTGCCGCAAGCGCTGGCACCGGCAGAAGCATCGCCAGCCATGCCGTCCACCCGATCTTCATCTCTCGATCCTCTCGCTTGGCCAATGTCATGTGTGGTTCACGCTGGGGTCAGGGGCAAGCCTGTCATGGCGTCGCCATGATCGCGCGTGCCCCCGCTTCGCCCCAAGCCACCCTTGCGGCCACGAGGCCCCGCCCCTAGGCGCGGCACGCGATGGCCTTGACCTACCAGCAGCGTTGGGGCGAGCTGTCGCCCGGTCAGTCGCGCCGCCGCAGCGGCGCGATGCTGCTCGCCATCATCGTTCACATCCTCATCATCCTGCTGCTGCTGCGCCTTGCGCCGCTGCCGGAGGATCATGAGCGCAGCGGCTCGTCGCTCAAGACGTTCCAGGTTGCCGCGCAGCACGCCGCCACCGCCGCCAAACACGCCAAGACCGCGCCCAAGCAGGCCGCCCATGCGCCGGCACCCTCCCGGCCCAAGCCGCCGGTGCAGATCGCCTCGCACAGCGCCGCCACTACCAGTACCGACGCGGCGGCGATCTGGGCGCTGGGCAAGGGCATGTACAAGGGCTCCGACATCGCCGCGATCCCGTCCGCCAAGCAGGGCGAGGCGACCGAATTGGCCGATGCCGGCGGCGGCGGCGGCGGCGAGGGCAACAGCAAGTCGGTGGGCGCGGGTCCCGGCGGCCGGCTGATGTATAATGCCGAATGGTACACCGAACCGCGCGACGCCGAGATGCGGACCTATCTGCCGCGCACCATCGTCCCGTCGAGCTGGGCGACGATCGCCTGCCAGACCGCGCCGCAATATCATGTCGAGAACTGCCGCGAGCTGGACGAATCGCCGCCGGGGGCGGGGCTGACCCGCGCCCTGCGTCAGGCGGCGTGGCAGTTCAGGGTGAGGCCGCCGCGAGTGAACGGCAAGCCGATGATCGGGGCCTGGGTGCGCATCCGCTTCGACTTCAACGAGGATGGCGACGTTCGGGTGCGCCGCTAGGGCGATGGCCGCCGCTCGCGGCCGATGCTCAGCGCGGTGGCCAGCGACACCAGGCAGATCGCGGTGGCGTACCAGGCGAAGCCGCCTTCATGGCCATGCTGCTTGAACGACAGCGCCACTGCCTCCGCCGTGCCGCCGAACAGCGCGTTGCCGATGCCATAGGCCAAGCCGACGCCGAGCGCGCGGACGTGGAGCGGGAACAGCTCGGCTTTGAACAGGCCGCTGACCGAGGTGTAGAGACTGTTCACTGCCAGCCCGGCGAGCACCAGCAGGAAGGCGGCGAGCGGACTGCGCACCTCGCTCAGCCAGCCGAGCAGCGGCACCGTCGTGACGCTCGCCAGCGCGGCAAAGGCGACGAGGTTGGCGCGCCGGCCGATGCGGTCCGACAAGGCCCCGAACAGCGGCTGCATCAGCATGAACGGGATCAACACCGCGGTCATGATCGCGTCCGCGGTCCCTGGCGACAGGTGGGCGGTGTTGACCAGATATTTCTGCATATAGGTTGAGTAGATATAGAAGATCAGCGACCCGCCCGCGGTCAGCCCCAGCACGGTTCCGAACGAGCGCCAGTGCGGCAGCAGGCCGGCGAGGCTGCCGCTGTCGCCGCGCGGTGCCGTCGCGCCTGCGCTCTCATGGATGGTGCCGCGCAGCAGCAGCATCGCCAGCGCCGCGGCGGCTCCCATCGCGAACGCGATGCGCCAGCCGATCGTCGCCATCGCCCCCGCCGGCAACGCCAGCTGGAGAAGCTGCAGCACGATTACCGCCAGCAACTGCCCGCCGATCAGCGTGACATACTGGAACGAGGCGTAGAAGCCGCGCCGGGCCGGCGGCGCAATCTCGCTCAAATAGGTGGCGGCGGTGCCATATTGCCCGCCGGTGGAGAAGCCCTGCACCATGCGCGCGACCAGCAGCAGCGCCGGCGCGGCGACGCCGATACTGGCATAGGTGGGCAGGGCCGCGATGAACGCCGAGCCCAGCCCCATCATCGCGATCGACGCCAGCATCGCCCCGCGCCGGCCATGCCGGTCCGCCCGCCGCCCGAAATACCATGAGCCGAGCGGGCGCATGAAGAAGCCGATGGCGAAGATGCTCGACGTGCCGAGCAGCTGCGCGGTGCGGTCGCCGCCGGGGAAGAACGCGCCGGCGAGGGTCAGGCTGGCGAACGCATAGATATAGACGTCGTACCATTCGATCAGGTTGCCGAGCGACCCGGCGAGGATCGCCTTCAGCCGCGCACGATCGCTGAGCGCGGCCGGCTGGAGCAGCGGATCGGTGGCGCTCAGGCGGCGGCCGATCGCGCGCGACGCGCGGCCGCTTCGTCGAGGTGTCGCTCAAGTTCCTCCGCCCGGTGAGCAGCGGTGTGTGCGGCGAGCACCCGCACCCGCGCCACCGTGCCGACTGCCGCGGCATCGGCACCGGTCAGCGTGGCGATCACGTCGGAGGCGGTGTCGGCCAGCACGATCTCGCGGCCGGGAGCGAACAGGCTGTCCAGCCCCGGCCACCGGTCGGAGATGATCGGTGTCGCACACGCCGCCGCCTCGAACAGCCGGACCGAGGGCGACCAGCCGGCGGCGATCATGTCCGCCCGCGTGACGTTGAGGGTAAAGCGCGAGGCCGAGTAGAAAGCGGCATGGTCGGCTGGGGGCAGGTGCTCGATCCGCTCGACGTTCGCGGGCCAGTCGATGCCGGCCGGGTATTGCGGCCCGGCGACGACGAAGCGCCGCTCGGGGCAGGCGCGTGCCGGCTCGATCAGCAGCCGCTCCAGCGTCGGCTGGCGATCGTCGCTATAGGTGCCGAGATAGCTCAGGTCACACCGCTGCGTCACCGCCAGGGGACGATAGGCCGCCTCGTCGACCGAGCAATACAGCGCCCGCGCCGCCGGCGAGCCATAGCGTCGCTCGATCGTATCAAGCGTCGGGCCGCCGGTGAACGACAGGTACACCGCATAGCCGGGGATCAGCGCGGGCGAGACATATTCGACATCGCCGCGGGCTAGCCGTGCCAGCGTCACCGGCGTGTCAATGTCGTAGAAAGCGGTCGCTCCATGCGCGGTAGCCTGCACGAACGCGCCGACCGTCACGCCGTCCGGAACATAGGAGCCGACGATCACCGCATCCGCCGCGGCGATCGCCGCCGCCCAGCGCCGCTTCAGGTCGGCGACGCTGTCATAAAAGGCGAGCGTGCAATAATCGGGCGCGGTCTCATCGCGATGGTCCGCGTACCAGGGCATTTCGCGTTCGAGGAACAGAATCTCGTGCCCGCGCGTGGCAAACGCCCGCAGCAGCGCACGGTAGGTCGTGGCGTGGCCGTTGCCCCAGGAAGAGGACAGCGACAGGCCGAGGACGACGAGCTTCATGCCGCCACGCGCGC
>NZ_CAHJXA010000136.1 GCF_903644135.1 Sphingomonas bacterium
GGCGGCGATGCCGCCGTCGAGGATCGCGGCGGTGAAGCCGTGCCCCGCCAGCAGCCACCACGCCCGCGCGGCGCTGTGCCAGGGCGATGCGTCGTAGAGGACGATGCGGGTGCCGTCGCCCAGCCCCAGCCGCGCCAGCCGGCTCGCCAGCTTCTCGCGCGGCGGCATCATGTTGGGCAGCGCCACGTCGGTGTCGCGCAGCTCGGCCAGGTCGAGGAACACCGCGCCGGGAATGTGTCCCGCCTCGAACTCGGCGCGAGCATTGCGGCCCAGCTCGCCGGCCAGCAGGCTCGCGTCGGCGATGCGCAGGTCGCGCGCGCCGATCTCCTGCGCGAGCCAGTCGGTGGTGACGAGCGAGTCCATGTGGGCGGCGCTAATAGGGCGCACCCCCGGCGTCCAGCCTCGCCAGGAACCCTTCCGCCTGCGCCCGTGTCGCCACCTGATCCTGCGCGCTCTGCTTGGTCCAGTTGCGATAGGGCATCCGCAGCCGCGGATTGTCGCCCAGCTTGTCCTCGTGCCGCGCAAGAAAATCCCAATAGAGCGCGTTGAACGGGCAGGCGTCGTCGCCGATCCGCTTGGTCACGTCGTAGCGGCAATGCCGGCAATAATCCGACATCCGGTTGATGTATGCGCCCGACGAGATGTACGGCTTCGACCCGACCAGCCCGCCATCGCCGAACTGGCTCATCCCCAGCGTGTTGGGCAGCTCGACCCATTCGTAGGCGTCGACATAGACCTCCAGATACCAGCGGTGCACCTCGGCCGGGTCGGCCCCGATCAGCAGCGCGAAGTTGCCCGTCACCATCAGCCGCTGGATATGATGGGCATGGGCGGTGCCGAGCGTCTGGCCGATCGCTTCCGCCAGGCAGTGCATGTCGGTCTCGCCGGTCCAATACCAGCCGGGCAGCTGGCGGGTGTGGTCGAGGAAGTTGCGCTCCACATAGGTGGGCCCCTCCCGCCAGTAGATGCCGCGCATATATTCGCGCCAGCCGAGGATCTGGCGGATATACCCCTCCGCCGATTGCAGCGGGACGCGGCCGGCGCGGTACTCCGCCTCGGCGCGGCGGCACAGCGCGAGCGGGTCGAGCAGGCCGGAGTTGAGGTAGGGCGACAGGATCGAGTGCCACAGGTGCCGCTCGCCGGTCAGCATCGCATCCTCATAGGGGCCGAAATCCGCAAGCGCGTGGCGGAAGAACGCGTCGGCCTGCCGCTCGGCATCGGCGGCGGTCACCGCCCAGTCGAAGCCGTCGAGGCTGCCGGGATGATCGGCGAACCGCTTCGCCACCAGCGCCAGCACCTCGCGCGTCGTCGCGTCCGGCGCAAACACATGGGGGCGCGGCATCAGCAGGTCGGTCTTGGCCGGCTTGCGATTGTCCTTGTCGAAGTTCCAGCGGTCGCCGGCGGGCTTGTCGCGGTCCATCAGCACGCCGGTGCGCCGCCGCATCGCGCGATAGAACCATTCCATGGTCAGCTCGCTCCGGTCCTTCGCCCAGTCGTCGAAGTCGCGGTGGCTGGCGACGAAGCGGGTATCGGTGCGGATATCGACCGGCAGACCGAACAGCGTCTGCCAGCTGTCGAGCATCGCCGCGACCCGCCACTCGCCCGCCTCGGTGACGGCGATGCGATCGGGCGTGTGGCGGGCGATCGCGCGGGCGACCTCGCCGGTGAAGCTGCCGGCATTGTCCGGGTCGTCGAGCGCGACATAGTCGACCGCCCACCCCGCCTCGCGCAGCGCAGTCGCATGATGGCGCATGGCGGCGAAGATATAGGCGATCTTCTGCTTGTGATGGCGGACATAGCCCGTCTCGTCGGTGACCTCCATCATCAGGATCACCGTATCGGCCGGCTCCTGGCCGTTCAGCGACGACAGATCGAAGGAGAGTTGATCGCCCAGCACCGGCACCAGCGTTTTCATCTCAGCCCCGCCGCCCTACATCGCATCCCATGACTCCGAAGTTCCTTGGCCAGGCCAGCACGCCACCCGCCTCTCCCGAAGCGGCGGTGCTCGATTACGTTCCCAATCCGCGTCCCGATACGCGTTATCTTGTGCGGTTCACCCAGCCGGAGTTCACCTCGTTGTGCCCGGTGACCGCGCAGCCCGACTTCGCGCATCTGGTGATCGACTATGTTCCCGACGCCACCATCGTCGAATCCAAGTCGCTCAAGCTGTTCCTCGCCGCGTTCCGCAACCATTGCGCCTTTCACGAGGATTGCACGGTCGGCATCGGCCAGCGGCTGGCGGACGAGATGCGGCCGCTCTGGCTCAGGATCGGCGGCTATTGGTATCCGCGCGGCGGGATGCCGATTGACGTGTTCTGGCAGACCGGCGCGCCGCTCGCCGATGTCTGGCTGCCCGATCAAGGCGTCGCGCCGTATCGCGGCAGAGGCTGAGCCGCTGAACCCCAGGTGAACGAATCTGTTGCTGCGATGCAGCAAAAGTGCAACTATTCGGGAGGTTCTTGGTTGAGGAACCGGCGGAACTTTGCGCGAGCTAGGTTTTTCGCTCCAGCGAAGGGTCATCATGACGGTCCGGTTCGAAGAAGACAGCATCAAGCACCTCGCCCTGATCGGCAACTACCTGCCGCGGATGTGCGGCCTCGCGACCTTCACCACCGACGTTCACACCGCCATGCGCGAGCGGTTTCCCGACATCCGCGTCGACGTCTATGCGATGGACGACCATCCCGGCCGCTACAGCTATCCGCCGGCCGTCACCGGCTCGATCGCGCAGGACGTGCTGCCCGCCTATGTCGATGCCGCCCGCCAGATCGAGGCGAGCGGCGCGCAGGCGATCTGGGTGCAGCACGAATACGGCATCTATGGCGGCGCGGCGGGCGAGCATCTGCTCACCCTGCTCGACCGGACGACGCTGCCGGTCATCGTGACGCTGCACACCATCCTGGAAAAGCCCAACGCCGATGAGCGCCGGGTGATGGAGGCGTTGCTGCGCCGTGCCGCTCGCGTGGTGGTGATGGCCGAGCGCGGCCGCGACATCCTGCGCCGCGTCTATGGTGCCAGCCCGCGGCAGATCGTGATGATCCCGCATGGCGTGCCCGATCGCGCGCTGGTCGAGCCCGATACGCTCAAGCCCAAGTTCGGCTGGGCGGGGCGCGAGGTGGTGCTGACCTTCGGCCTGCTCGCCCCCAACAAGGGCATCGAGACGATGATCGAGGCGCTGCCGGCGCTGGTCGAGCGGCACCCGACGCTGTTGTACACGATCCTCGGGTCGACCCATCCCAACCTGGTGGCGCACGAGGGCGAAGCCTATCGCGACCGGCTCAAGGCCTTGGCCGCCGATCTGGGCGTCGCCGACCATGTGATGTTCATCGACGAGTTCTTCGTTCACGACCAGCTGATCGACTATCTCCAGGCGGCGGACATCTATGCGACGCCCTATACCAACCCGGCGCAGATCACGTCGGGCACGCTCAGCTATGCGATCGGCGTCGGCAAGGCGGTGATCTCGACGCCGTACGTCCATGCGACCGAGATCCTGGCCGATGGCCATGGCGTCCTGGTCGATTTTGGCGACGTTGCCGCCTTTGCGCGCGAGATCGACCGGCTGTTGTCGAACGACCGCGACCGCGAGCGGCTGGTCAGCCGCGCCTATGCCCGTGGTCGCACGATGATCTGGCCGCGGCTCGCCGAGGCAATGCTGCACGAGATCGGCGCGATCGTCGCCGCTCGACCGCGGAGGATCGTCAAGAGCATCCCTTTGGTCCGGCCGCTGCCGGCTGACTTCTCGGCGGTCGAGCGGATGAGCGATTCGACCGGCATGTACCAGCACGCGATCTACTCGGTGCCCGACCGCCGTCACGGTTATTGCATCGACGACAATGCCCGCGCGCTGATCCTGACCAGCGCGATGGAGCTGGACCCGGTCACTCGCGACAAGTGGATGACCGTCTACGCCTCGTTCCTGCAATATGCCTGGAACCCGGACATCCGCCGCTTCCGCAACTTCATGCGCTTCGACCGCAGCTGGTGCGAGGAGGAGGGGTCGGAGGACTCCAACGGCCGCACGCTCTGGGCGCTGGGCGTGACCGCGCGCGACGCGGTCGAGCGCAAGCATCGCGACTGGGCGGCGATGATGTTCGACACCACCGCCAGCTTGGCGCTGGAGCTGGGATCGCTACGCGCGCAGGCGTTCGCGATGCTGGGCGCGGCGGCGATGCTGGAGGTGCGGCCCGACCACCAGCTCTCCCGCCAAATCCTGGAGCAATTCCCCGACCAGCACCTCGCGCTGCTCGACAGCGCGCGCCGCCCGGAGTGGCAGTGGTTCGAGATCGTGCTCGCCTATGACAATGCCCGCGTGCCGCAGGCGCTGATCGCCGCCGGCCGTGCACTGGGCCGCGACGATTATGTCCGCTGCGGGCTGCAGACGTTGAGCTGGATCGTGTCCAAGCAGACCTCGCCCGAGGGACGCTTCCGCGCGGTCGGGCATGAGAGCTTCCACCGCCCCTATGCCGAGCCGCTGCAGTTCGACCAGCAGCCATTGGAAGCGCACGCCACCGTCGAGGCCTGCGCGGAAGCGTTCGCCGCGTCCGGCGACCAGCGCTGGTTCGATGAGGCGGAGCGGGCCTATGGCTGGTTCCTGGGGGCCAACGACCTCGACCTGCCGCTGGTGACCGCCGCCGATGGCGGCTGTTTCGACGGGCTGATGCCGACCGGACTGAACCGCAACCAGGGTGCCGAGTCGATTTTGGCGCTGCAGTTGGCCAGCTGCGCCATTTCTGGGCTTTCAAAGGCGGCGCAAAGCGTGGCAGGAGCGACCCGGGCCGTCGCCTGAGCTTCGCGACAGCCAGTATCGAGACGCGGGACGGGCTGAAGCGCGATGGAATTGATCAACCACCGCCTGCGGCTGCACGCGGACCCGTCGCGGGTCGTTGTGCGTCCGTTCCATATTCCGATGGACGCGCAGGGCAACGTGCCCAGCCGCACCCAGCGGCTGGTGGCCGAGGTGCTCGAAATGGGTGCGGGCGAGGCGCGTGAGCAGCTCGAAGAGGTGCTCAAGGACTTCGAGGCGCGCCACTGGCAGACCCGCCGCGTGTTCATGACCCGCTATGACGAGGTCGAGGACCAGCTCGACCTCAACGGTGCTGAGATCAGCGATGAGAAGCGCCAGCTGATCGGGGCCTATTTCTGCCATGAGTACAGCTACGCCGCCGCAGCGCTGATGAACCCCAGCGCGGTGCCGCATTTCGACCAGAGCGGGATGCCTGAGGGATCGATGCGCGTCATCATGTCGATGCGCGCGGTCGGCGAGGGGCATATCTCCTCGGTGGCGTTCCGCGAGGGGATCATCACCGACGGCGGCCACATGAAGCTGGCGCCCGAGCCGCCGTTTGCGACCGCCACCGACCTGACCGATCGCGGCGACGCGATGCCGGAGGGCGAGGTGACGGTGCACCGCCATCGCGACAGCACGCTGTCGGGCACGGTGATCTTCCCGATCACCAAGGCGCAGTCGAACGGCCTCGAAGACCTGCGCATCACCCACTTCGCTCATCAGGACGGCAGCGACGAGTGGATCGGCACGTACACCGCCTATAACGGCTCGGTGATCCAGTCGGAGCTGATGCGCACCCGCGACTTCCGCGCGTTTGATCTGGTGCCGATGACCGGGGCGGCGGCGCGTAACAAGGGCATGGCGCTGTTCCCGCGAAAGGTCGGCGACGAATATATGATGATCGGCCGCTCTGATGGCGAGAACCTGTTCCTGCTGCGCTCCGACAAGCTGACCCATTGGGACGACGGCGTGAAGATCCTCGCGCCGCATTACCCGTGGGAGCTGGTCCAGATCGGCAATTGCGGGCCGCCGATCGAGCTGGACGAGGGCTGGCTGCTGCTGACCCATGGCGTCGGCGCGATGCGCAAATACTCGATCGGCGCGGCGCTGCTCGACAAGGACGACCCGTCCAAGGTGCTGGCGCGCTCGCCGCTGCCGATCCTGGCGGCGAAGGACCAGGACCGCGAAGGCTATGTGCCCAACGTCGTTTATTCGTGCGGCGCGATCAAGCATGGCGACACGCTGTTCCTGCCCTACGGCATCGCAGACAGCTCGATCGGGTTCGCCTTCGTACCGATCAGCGAGATGCTCGCGGCGATGGCGTGATTTGATCCGCTGACGCAGCCGGCACCGCCCCGATGCAGCACAGCTGCATCGGCAAGAGCGTTACCACCTTGTAACGACTCGGTTTCGAGCGCATAAGGTCAAGGCTACAGTCGCATATCGACGGTTCTCGGCTTTGCGGCTCGACCCTTCCTTCCCTGCTGCCACGGCACGGCCGTCCGGCCTTCGGGCTGCCGTCTTGCAAGGGAAGGATCCCGACATGACTACCGGAACCGTCAAGTTCTTTAACGCCGACAAGGGCTATGGCTTCATCGCGCCCGATGGCGGCGGCAACGATGCCTTTGTGCACATCAGCGCCGTCGAGCGCGCCGGCATGGTGACGCTCAACCAGAACCAGAAGGTGTCGTACGAGCTGGAAGAGGACCGTCGCGGCAAGACCAGCGCGGTCAACCTGCAGCCGGCCGACTAACTCGCGATGCGGCGGCCGTTCACGCGGCCGCCGCCACTCCCGTGCTTGAAAGGGAACGCATTTGGCCGATACGCCCGAATTCTACCGCGCCCGTGCCGAGGAGCAGCGCAGCCTGTCCGAGGCGGCGACGCTTGACAATGTGCGTGAGCGCTGCGACCGTGCGGCGTCCGCGTGGGAGACGATGGCGGTCCGCGCCGAGCGAACCCAGGTGATGCGCACCCAGCGCGAGGCGGCTTCGGCCGCGCGCAACGACCCGGCGCTGCAGTCGCTCGACTAATTCAGCGCCGCAGCCTGCCGCCCCGTCCAGCGGTACAATCCCGCCAGCAGGCCCGCGAACACCACCAGGCCGATCGCGATCGCCGGCGTCGCGAACCCGTCCCCAACCAGCGCCAGCGGCGCGCCGTTGCCGGTCGCAACGATCAGCCCGGCCAGCAGCACTCCCATCAGCCCATCGCCGACGATGAACCCCGACGCGAGCAGCACGCCGGTGCGCTGCGCCGCCTCGCTGCGGTTGCGACTGTCGTACAACCGGCCGATCACCGCGCCGATCACCACCGGCAGCGTCGCGCCCATCGGCAGGTAGATGCCGAGTCCGACGGCCAGCGGCGGCATCCGCAT
>NZ_CAHJXA010000137.1 GCF_903644135.1 Sphingomonas bacterium
CGCTCCGCCGTTGCCCCGAACTAAGATTCGTGCCGCCGCGGTTCGACGTCTACAAGGCCGTCTCACGCCAGATTCACGCAATCTTCGCCGAGTATACCTCGCTCGTTCAGCCGCTCTCGCTCGATGAAGCCTATCTCGACGTGACCGAAAACCGCGCCGGGCTGCCGACCGCGTGGGCGACCGCCAAGGCGATCCGTGCCCGCATCCTGGAGGAGACCGGCCTCACCGCCTCGGCCGGCATCTCCTATAACAAGCTCCTTGCCAAGCTCGCGTCGGACCAACGCAAGCCCAACGGCCAGTTCGCCGTCACCCCGGAGATGGGTGCAAGCTGGGTCGAGACGCTGGCGGTCGCGCGCTTCCACGGCGTGGGCCCGGTCACTGCCGCCAAGATGAGGCGGCTCGGCATCGAGACCGGCGCCGACCTCCGCGCCAAGTCGCTCGCTTTCCTCGAGCAGTATTTCGGTAGCGCCGCCGGCTGGTACCATGCGATCGCGCGAGCCGAGGATCATCGTCCCGTGAACCCGAACCGCGAGCGGAAGTCCTCCGGCTCGGAGACGACGTTCGACCGCGACCTGACGGAAGCTGCCGACATCGAGGCCGGTGTCCTGCGGATGGCCGACGACGTATGGCGCTGGTGCGAGAAGGCGAAGGCGTTCGGGCGCACGGTCACGGTCAAGATCAAGTTCGGCGACTTCCGGCAGATCACGCGCAGCCGCAGCCATCCCGGCGCGGTTGCGGACCACGCGGCGCTCCGCCAGGCGAGCCTCGATCTCGTACGGTCGATCTACCCTCCCGAAACGGGCATTCGGCTGGTCGGGGTCACCGTCTCCAACTTCGACGCGCCGTCACGCGAACGCCACGAACCGCTTCCGCTTTTCGAGTCCACCAGCGCGACAGCGGACGCGTCAGTGATGGCCGAGACGAACCGATGAGCCGCCGTTCGGGCAGCGCCGACCTGCCGCTCCACGGGGGCCGCGTCCCCGCCTGGCTCGGGCAGCGCATGACCCGGCTGGGGGCGGTGATCGCGCAAGCGATCGTGCTTGAATATGGTCGCGATGAGCTGCTGCGGCGGCTTGCCCATCCTTTCTGGTTCCAGTCCTTCGGCGCGGTAATGGGGATGGACTGGCATTCGTCGGGCATTACGACGAGCGTGATCGGCGCGCTCAAGCGCGGGCTGGCGCCGCTCGCGGGCGAGCTTGGCCTCCACGTCTGTGGCGGCCGTGGTCGTCACAGCCGCGCCACCCCTGCGGAATTGATCGCGGTCGGCGACCGTGTCGGCCTCGACGGAGCGGACCTTGCGAGAGCGAGCCGTCTGGTTGCCAAGGTCGACAGCGCCGCCGTCCAGGACGGGTTCGACCTCTATCTTCACGGCTTCATCGTTGCCGACGACGGGCACTGGGTCGTGGTGCAGCAAGGCATGAACGGCAGCGTCAAGCAGGCTCGCCGCTACCATTGGCTCTCCGAAGGCCTGGCGAGCTTCGTCGATGCGCCGCACGCCGCGATCGAAGGCATGGGCCAAGGCCAGATCGTTAATCTTGCCGACCGTCGCGCCGCCGCGTCGCGGGAGCGTCAGCTCGACCTGCTTGGCGCGCTTGGACCGTCGGGCATCGTCCGTGAACTCTCGCTGATGAAACCCCGGCCGGTCCGGCCAGCCGAGCCGGACGCGCAAGCGCTACTGCCGCATCTGATGATGCCCGCGCACCACGATGTCCGGACCGAGGACGTAATCGAGCGGCGGCTTCATGGTGCGCTCGCCGCCGCCGCCGATCGCGGTCCCAAGGACTTTGCCGAGTTGCTCCTCGTCCCCGGCATCGGCGCGCGGACCGTCCGCTCGCTCGCGATGGTCGCCGAAATTATTCACGGTGCACCCTGCCGATTCAGCGACCCGGCGCGCTTCTCGCTCGCGCATGGCGGCAAGGACCGGCATCCCTACCCCGTGCCCACCAAAGTCTACGATCGGACGATCGAGGTGATGAAGACAGCCGTGCGCACGGCGAAGCTCGGTAAGGAGGAGGAACTCGCCGCGATCAGGCGGCTCGACGTGCAATCGCGCAGGCTGGAGGCGACCGCAACAGGGCCATCCGTCGAGGCGCTGATCGGGCAGGAGCGCGAGCGCTCCAATGACTATGGCGGCAGAAGCGTATTCGGCTGGGAGCCGCCGGCTTATTCCTCGTCCCACGATGCTGCCGGGTCGTAATCGGGATGCTCGATCTGTTCGATACCCCGCTGCTGCCCGGGCTCATGACATCCAACGACTTCATCACCGAGGCGGAAGAACGGCTGTTGATCGAGCGCATCGACGCTGCCGACCTGTCGCCGTTCCGCTTCCAGGGCTGGACCGGCAAGCGGCTGACCATGTCCTACGGCTGGGCCTATGACTTCGACGCCGGCCAGCTCGGGAAGGCAGATCCGTTCCCAGACTGGCTGCTGCCGATCCGCGACCGCGCCGCGCGCTTCGCCCGCCTGCCTGAGGCCGAGCTCGTCCAGGCACTGCTGATCCGCTACGATCCCGGCGCGGGAATCGGCTGGCACCGCGACCGACCGGCATTCGAGCATGTCGTTGGGATCTCGCTCGGCGCACCCGCGACCATGCGGTTCCGCCGCCGACATGCCGAGCGGTTCGAGCGGGTCTCGGCGCCGCTGCCGCCGCGCGGCGTCTATCAACTCAGTGGCGAAGCGCGGCATGACTGGGAGCACAGCATCGTCGAGATGGAGCACACCCGCTGGTCGCTGACGTTTCGCAGCCTGGCCGCAGGCAAGCGCTCTCGCCCGGATAGCCGGGCTCGCTCCTGATAAACGACGCTAGCGAAAGTCCCGCGGCTTGACCTTGATCCCTTCGGTCGGCTGGCCCGGGATGATGCCTGAGCCGAGCCGCAGGTCGGGAATGTATATGTCCCGCGCTTTGCCGAGCGGGCGCTCGGCGGCGTCGCGATAATCAGCGCCGCCGCCGTGGGTGGCACCATCTCCCCGCCCCATCCGGTAGACCTGCGCAAGGTCGGCGCGCGACCCCACGCTCGCCAGCAGCGACGACAGGTCGTCGAGCCGTTGCGCAACGACGTGGATGACCTCGCCCTCGCGCTGCACGCGGCCGCGCACGCCCATCATCGAAGCGCCGAGCACTACTCGCCGATGCTTCTCGAACAGGGCGGGCCAGACGACGAGGTTGGCGACCTCCGTCTCGTCCTCGAGCGTGATGAACATGACTCCCTTCGCGGAGCCGGGCTTCTGCCGAAGGAGGACGATGCCGGCGATGTCGACCCATCGCCCGTCGCGGGTGTCCCTCAAGCTCGCGCAGGTTATCATCTTGCGCCGCGTCAGCTCGTCGCGGAGGAAGGCAAGCGGGTGCGCGCGCAGCGACAGCCCGACTGTCCGATAGTCCTCGACGACCTCTTCCCCCTCCCTAATCGGAATCAGCGCCACCCCCGGCTCGACGGCTTCCGCGCGCAGCTTGCCGTCGCGCTCGTCGGCCGCCGCGAACAGCGGCAATGCGGTGTCGCCGAGGCCCTTGACCTCCCACAGGCCGGAGCGCCGCGACAGCTCGAGCGAGCCAAACCCGTCGGCATGGCCGATGCGATCGAGCGACCGCCCGCCGACGCCCGCGCGCCGCTGGATCTCCTCGACCGAGCGATAAGGCTCCTCGCCACGGGCAAGCGCGATTGCTGCGCCATCGGCGTTCTTCAGGTCGCGGACATAGCGCAGACCCAATCGAACCGCGTGGTAGCAGCCGCCGGTCTGCTCGAGCGTGCAGTCCCAGCGGCTGTGGTTGACGTCGATCGGCCGCACTTCGACGTCGTGCTTGCGTGCATCGCCGACGATCTGCGCGATCGCGTAGAAACCCATCGGCTGGGCGTTGAGCAACGCCGCGCAGAATACGTCCGGATGGTGGCATTTCATCCAGGAACTCGCATAGGCGATCAGCGCAAAGCTCGCCGCGTGGCTCTCTGGAAAGCCATAGGACCCGAAGCCCTCGATCTGCTTGAAGGTTTGTTCGGCGAAGGCGCGCTCATAGCCGCGCGTGATCATGCCCTCGATCAACTTGTCGCGGAAATGGCTGACGCCGCCGGTCAGCTTGAACGTCGCCATGGCGCGGCGCAGCAGATCGGCCTCGGTGGCGGTGAACCCCGCGCATTCGATCGCGACGCGCATCGCCTGTTCCTGGAACAGCGGCACGCCGAGCGTCTTCTCGAGCACGCGGCGTAGCTCTTCGGTCGGATAGGTGACAGCCTCCTGGCCGTTGCGCCGCCGTCGGTAGGGGTGGACCATGTCGCCCTGGATCGGGCCCGGCCGGACGATCGCGACCTGGATTACGAGATCGTAGAAGGTGCGCGGCTGCATCAGCGGGATCGAGGCCATCTGCGCGCGGCTCTCGATCTGAAAGACGCCGAGCGTGTCCGCCTTGCGGATCATCGCATAGGTGGCCGGATCCTCCTGCGGAATCGTCGCGAGGTCGAGCCTGATCCCCTTGTGCTGCTCGAGCAGCGTGAAGGCGCGGCGCATGCAGCCGAGCATGCCCAGCCCCAGCACATCCACCTTCATGAAGCCGAGCGCGTCGATATCGTCCTTGTCCCACTCGATGATCTGGCGGTCCTTCATTGCCGCAGGCTCGATCGGCACCAGCTCGTCGAGCCGCCCGAGGGTGAGCACGAACCCGCCGGGATGTTGTGAGGTGTGGCGCGGCGTATCGATCAGCTGGCGCGCCAGTTCGAGTGTCAGCGCCAGCCGGCGGTCGGACATATCGAGGTTGAGCTCGGCCGCATGCCGCTCCTCGACGCCCTCGCGGCTCCAGCCCCACACCTGGCTGGCGAGACCGGCGGTGACGTCCTCGGTGAGCCCGAGCGCCTTGCCGACCTCGCGCACCGCGCCGCGCGCGCGGAAGCGTGAGATCACCGCGGTCAGCGCGCTGCGCTCACGGCCATAGGTCTCGTAGATCCACTGGATCACCTCCTCGCGACGCTCATGCTCGAAATCGACGTCGATGTCGGGCGGCTCCCGCCGCTCGGCGCTGACGAACCGCTCGAACAGCAGCTCGGACTGCACGGGGTCGATCGAGGTGATCCCGAGCACGAAGCACACTGCGGAATTGGCGGCCGATCCTCGCCCCTGGCAGAGGATGTTCTTCGAGCGCGCGAAGTCGACGATCGAGTGGACCGTGAGGAAATAGGGCGCGTAGGCGAGGTCGGCGATCAGCTTCAGCTCATGTTCGAGCTGCCGGCGTACCTTGTCGCTCACGCCTGCGGGATAGCGGTCAGGCACCTTGGCCCAGGTCAGCCGCTCCAGTTCCTCCTGCGGCATCAACCCCGAGGCGCCGACCTCGTCGGGATAGGTGTAGGTCAGCTCCGACAGGTCGAACGTGCAGCGTTCCGTGATCTCGACGCTGCGGGCCAGCGGGCGCAAGTCGCCCAAGTGGCGGGCGAACAGTCGCTGCATCTCGGCGGAGGGCTTGAGGTGACGATCGGCGAAGCGCTCGCGCCGCCGTCCGAGCGTATCGACGGTGCACTTCTCGCGGATGCAGCCGACCACGTCTTGGAGCAGGCGCCGGTCGGGCGAATGGTAGAGCACGTCGCCCGTGGCGACCGTCGGGACGCGCGCGGCGGCAGCCTGCGCCGCGAGGTCGCGCAGCCGGATCGCATCCTTCGGCCGGCGTCGCAGCGACAGCGCCATATAGGCGCGATCGCCGAACAGGCTGGCAAGCCGCGAGAGCGCCTCCTCGTTGATGGCATCGGCGCGATCGGCGACGAGAATGCCGACCAGCCCTTCGTTCCATTCCTCGACATCCGACCAGTGGAGGATGCACGCGCCCTTGCCGCCCCGGCCCTTGCCGAGGCTGAGCAGCCGGCACAGCCGGGCATAAGCATGCTTGTCGGTC
Source organism: Sphingomonas bacterium (assembly GCF_903644135.1). Classification (GTDB taxonomy): domain Bacteria; phylum Pseudomonadota; class Alphaproteobacteria; order Sphingomonadales; family Sphingomonadaceae; genus Sphingomonas. Next base: position 5,867 of record NZ_CAHJXA010000137.1, read on the forward strand.
GGGTAGACCAGCAGCGACGTGCCGCAGACCAGGTCGAGCCGACAGCCCAGGATAGCGCGAACGCCGGTGACTTTCTGGGCATCCCAGGCGCGGACCAGACCGCCGAGCGTGTTGCGGTCGGCGATCCCGAGCGCGGGCAGGCCGAGCAATGCCGCGGCGGAGAACAATTCCTCGGGACTGGACGCACCACGCAGGAAGCTGAAATGGCTGGTGACCTGCAGCTCGACATAGTCGCTGCCCGCAGCAGCGCTCATCGCCTCACGCGTGGAGCGACGCCCCTGCTCATGCGAAGGCGCCGTGGATGAACCACGTCATCGGGCCGGTCGCCGCGCGTTCGCCGTCACCCAGCCGAAACAGCCAGTAACGCCCGCCGGTCACCGTCTCGACCTGGAAATAATCGCGCACGACGTACGGCATGTCGGCTTCGTGGCCGCGCTCGCGCCACCACTCGCCGTGAAGCCGCTCGGGTCCATCGGCCTGCGCGACGCGGTAGCGCGTGCCGCGCCACACGAACATCGCCGGCGGATGATCGGGCAGCATCGCGGTCACCTCGATACGCTCGGGCGGGTCGATCATCCGCGCCGGCCGCGCGCAGTCGCCGTCCCAGGCCATCCCGGTCGGGACGGCAAGCGGCGCGCACTGGCCGATCTCCCGCTCGGGCATGGTGCTCGGTGTCGCGGTGCGCCGGTAGAGCCGGCGCTGCCCGAACCGGTTGGCGAGGGCATCGACGAGCGCCGGCAAGTCGGGGGCGCGCCGGCCCTGAGCCGAGATAACCTCCGACTGGAACGCCCCCAGCGGCTCGACCAAGGGCGCGAGCAGCGTCATCGCCTCGATGCCGAGCCCGGGATCGATCGTCTCGATACGGGCGATGAGTAGCTTGGCGAGGTGCCGCTGATCGCGTGACGGCGCCGCCGTGCCGATACGGACTGCCTGGATGGTGCGATCGACACGCTCGAAGATCAGGTCGAGCCGCCGGGCGCCGCTGCCGTCGGCGACAAGGATCGCGACGAGGTCTGCGACCAAGTCGAAGATGACATGCGCGAACGCGTCCGCCGTGCTGATCGGCTCAAGCAGCCCGCGCCGGACCCGCGGCACTTTCGTTGGAAAGATCGGCTCGATCGGCTCCGGGATAAGGCCCAGCGCCTGGTCGAGCCGCCGGTAGAGCTGGCGCCCGAACCTCTTGGCGAGCGGGGCGCGCGGCGCCGCGATCAGCTGCTCGACCCGCTCGAATCCCATGCGGCGCAACTCGTCGGCG
>NZ_CAHJXA010000138.1 GCF_903644135.1 Sphingomonas bacterium
TGAGGCAATGCGGCCGTCCGCCAGCGCCAGCCGCGTATCGACGCGCGGCAGACCTGCGCGCAGGACGTACTGCCGGCCGAACGCGCCGAGGTCGACGCCCGATGCCTCGCCGACCGCGCCCAGCAGATCGACCCAGGTGGCGACGCCATAGGCATGGCGCGTCAGGAACAAGTGCAGCCCGCGGCGGAACCCGTCCTCTCCGACCAGGAAGGCGAGCTGCTTCAGGACGGCGGGAGCCTTGTTGTAGACGATCGGGCCGTAATTGCTCTTGGCCGCGTCGAGATTGTCGAGCGACTGCCACATCGGCTGGGTGCCGCTCGAAGCGTCGGCGCGATAGGCTGGCATCTTGGTCGACAGCAGGAACGTCGTCCAGGCGTTGCTGTCCGGCTGCAGCTCGGCTTGCACCCGCGCGGCCATGTAGTTGGCGAAGCCCTCCTTCAGCCACAGATCGTCGAACCAGCGCATGGTGACGAGGTCGCCGAACCATTGATGGCTGACCTCGTGATAGATGGTCTGGTCGCGGCTCAGCCGCTGCGGCAGGGTGGGTGGCTCGCGGAAGACGAAGCGGTCCTCGTTGTAGAAGATCGCGCCGACATGCTCCATGCCGCCGAACGGGAAGGCGGGTGCGAGCAGCACGTCGAGCTTGGCGAACGGGAAGAGGACGCCGAACCAGTCGGCCAGCCAGCGCACCGCCGCACGGTTGGCGGCGATCTGCGCCTCCGCATCGACCTCGGCGCGGCGCGAGGCGCGGGCGTGAAGCGTGATCGGCCGCTCGCCCGGCGGCGCGGAGGTCCAGGTCGCCCACGGGCCGGCGGCGAAGGCTGCGAGATAGGTGGAGATCGGCTGCGTCTCGGCGAAGCGCCAGTGAGTGGCGGTGCCGGCCGCTTCCTTCGCCTCGACCGCGCCGTTGGCGAGCACCGTCCAGCCGGTGGGCGCGGTGATGCTCCAGCGGAACCGGGCCTTGAGGTCAGGCTGGTCGAAGCACGGGAACAGCAGGTTGGCGTCGGCCGGCACCAGCAGCGTGTAGAGATAGGTCTGCCCGTCCTTGTCGTCGTGGAAGCGGATGATCGCCGCGTCCGCCGCCGCGATCGGCGTCGCGAACCGAGCGGTGACTGAGTTGGCCCCGTTGGCGAGTGCCCGCTCAGGCAGGACGAGATGGCCGTCGCGCCGCCCGTCGGGCGAGACGGGCCGGCTGTTGACGAGAAGGTCGGCGAGCACCGGCCCGCGGAAATCCAGGACCAGATCGCCGCTGCCGGCACGCCGGTCGAAGGCGATCGCGACCGTGCCCGTCGCCCGGTCGGGCGCGGTCAGGTCGATCGACAGGTCATAATGGAGATCGCCGATCTGGGTCGCGCGATGCCGCGCCAGGGCGAGCGGAATGCCGGGCTGGACCAGTGCAGCAGACGCCTGCGTCACCGCCGCCGCGCCGCCGCGCGCATAGCCAAGCGCCGGCAACATCAAACCCGCACTCACGATCAAACGGCGGTCGCTATCATGCACGCCTCGTCTCCCGATAATGCCCCGTCATGCTGGCGCGCGGACGGCGGCGCAACATCTTCGGGGCCTGGCGTTCAGTCGTGCAACGACTGTGGGAGCAAAGGCTCCTGTCCGAAATGCGCCGCCAGGCCGTCGTCGAGCCGGACACCATGCGAGCGAACCGCCTCGGTAATCCCGCATCGCCACCGTGCGAAGGGTCCCGCCGCTTCCGAATGGTTCTCGCCCGTGCCGACCAGGTACATGCCGGTGACGTCCAGCCGCGCCAGCGCCGTGCCGGTGCGGGCGGCCGCTTCCACCCACTCATGATGCGAGCCCAGCACGGCATGAGGATCGGGATGTCGGTCGTGATCCTCGCCGGCGATCCGCCCGACCGTGCTGGACCCGCACAGCTGGTGGAAGTCGCCCTCAAATGCTCCCGCGATCGGAAAGCGCATGACGCGGCCGGTCCGGTAATCGAGCGCGAACCCCGCGCCGACCACGCCGCCAAGGTGCTGCGGCCCGATCTGCTCGCGGGCACGGCGGACCAGGTCGCGCGCCACCCAGTCGTCGGCGTCGAGGAACATCAACAGCCCGCCGCCGGCCTGTCGCATGCGCTGTCTGACCAGCCACTTCTTGCGGCCGCCGTCATCATTGGCGGCGGTCGGCGGCTCGGGTGCCCAGTCCGCCGGCAGCCAGGTAAAGCGCGGGTCATCGGCGACCGCCGACCACGCCCGCGGCAGGTCGTGCCCGGCGAGCAGCACGCGAAAGTCCGCATCGTCCTGCGCCATGACCGAACGCAGCGTCAGGTCGAACAGATGCTCCACCAGCTGCCAGTCGCCAGCGGCCGCGCGGGCGATCAGCGGGATGCCGAAGTAGAAGGGCTCGGTCATGCCCGGGCCGCGCTCAGGCTCGCGACATGCTCGCCATAGAGCCGGCAGCAACAGTCCTGCGCCGCGCGGATCGCAGGATCGGCGAGCAGCTCTGCCATCGCCGCGTCGAGGGCAGGCAGATGGCGCTGGATGCTCACATCCTCCTCCTCATTGCGATCGAACACCTGCCAGTTGCCGTCGCGATCCCAGCGGTCGAGACCCAGGCCGCCGCCGCGGCTGTGCTTGACAGCGTAATCCTCCCAGGTGCGCGTATTATAGTGGTTGACCTGCGCCAAGGTCCAGGAGACCCGGCCGGGCTCGCTCTGCAGAAAACCCTCGGAGCGCGCATACACCTCCGGCAGCGGCCGGCCGCCGCCATCGACCGGCCGCAGATCGCGCAGCCGCGCCGGCCGTGCATAGCCGGGGCCGTGCGGGAGGAGCGGGCAGCGATACGCCTCCGGCAGCGTGAACAGCGTCTTGAACGACCAGTTGACGCCATGCTCCTGCTCGGCGGCGTGGGTGAAGCGTTGCAGCACCGATCCGGAGGACCAGCGGTCATGGCCCGACGAGCCGAAGATGCGCCAGTTGACGAGGAACGCGGTAGCGTCCGGCACCGCCGCCAGCAGTTCCTCGACCCTGCCGCCGCCGACATGGATGTTGAGGAACTCGTCGGCGTCCAGCACCATCACCACCTCGGGCCAGTCGTCGCCGAGCAGGTGTTCGACCTGCCGATACGCATGAAGCTGCGCCTTGCCGTCCGGCTGCGTCTCGCAGCGCAGATGGCGAAGCAGGCCGCCAGCCGCCAGTAGATCGAGCAGATCCGGCGATCCATCGACGCAGTCGTTGGTGCATACCACGATGTCGTCGAACCCGATCAGGCGATGGTAGGCGACCCATTCGAGCAGGTAGGGCCCTTCATTGCGCATCGTCGCGACCAGCGCGGTTTTCGTCACTTCACCGTCCCCGCTGTCACGACCGGCTCAACCGCGTAAAGGCGGGTATGATCCGAGTGCTTGGATGTCGGTAAGCGTCGCATCTTGGGCAGTAGTGTTCTGAACCTTGCAAAATATTCAAATCAATCAACACCTTCATCTATAGTGTCATTTAAGTGACACATGGGCCTCTTTCGCTTTGCAAAGCCGGCTACGTCGTCCAGCCGGCTTGCACAATCGAGGCTGGTGCGCTCTTTCTGACTACAAGGTAAACGCGCAAAAGCGCTCGACCAAAGGGGAAAACACATGAATAATTGCGCTTGCTTAGCGCCACCGCTTTGGTTGGCGGGCTGGTTCTCGCTCCTGCCGCGATGGCGCAGACGATGAACACGTCTCAGGATGTGCCGGCCAACAGCGGCAGTTCCAAGACCCCGAACGATCCAACCGCCAACCAGATTGGCAGCCGGCCAGGCGAGCAGGCGCAGGAGGAGCAGAGCAGTGGCGGGGCGGACAACCAGGTCGTGGTGACCGGCACGCGCATCGCACGTCCTGGCGTGACCTCCAGCGCGCCGATCACATCGGTAACGGCAGACGAACTGCTGAGCAGCTCGCGCATCAACATCGGTGATGCGCTCAACCAGCTGCCGGCGCTGCGGTCGACCTACAGCCAGGCGAACTCGACCCGTTTTATCGGCACGAGCGGTCTCAGCGAGCTCGACCTGCGCGGCCTCGGCACGACGCGGACGCTGGTCCTTGTCAACGGTCGCCGCCACGTCACCTCGGTGCCGGGCACGTCGATCGTCGACGTCAACTCGATCCCTACCGACCTGCTTGATCGGGTCGACGTGGTTACCGGCGGTGACTCGGCGATCTATGGCTCGGATGCCATTGCTGGCGTTGTCGACTTCGTGCTGAAGCAGGATTTCGACGGGCTGAAGCTGAACGCCCAGAGCGGCGTTACCACCTTTGGTGACCATGGCCAGCAATATGTCAGTGCCGTCGCCGGCAAGAACTTCGCCGAAGGACGTGGCAACTTCGCGCTTGCCGGAGAATATTCCCACGCCGACGCGCTGTTCTATGCGCAGCGCGATTCGTTCACCGGCGCGTATAGCGGCCGCACCCAGTTCAACACGAATGTGAACACCGCCGCCGATCCCAACGGCAATCTCGGCATTCCGCAGACCGGCTATTATGCGGGCGTGCGCAACGGCAGCATCTCCGACGGCGGCATCTTGAACGCGGTCTGTAATACGGCCGCGTTGCTCGCTAACTCGGCGCGCTGTCGGCAGGGCTCGACATATGTGACCTACTACGGCGCTCCCACGACCGCATCGGTCGGCCAGCGTTACGCGTTCGACGCAAACGGCAATCTGCAGCTGAGCAATCCGCAGATCGATTTCCGCGACATTACCGCGGGCAGCAGCACCAACACGGTCGGCGGCCTCGGTTCGACCCTGCGCCAGACCGGTCAGATCTCGCCGCGGGAGGACCGCGTATCCATCAACGCCCTGACCCATTTCGACGTGTCGCGCGCACTAACGCTGTACGGTGAAGCGAAGTATGTGCGCATCTCGGTCGACCAGGAGGGGCAGCCAAGCTTCTTCCAGAACGGCGTCATCAGCTACGCACCGGTCGGTCAGCCGGCGGTGAGCCGGACGCTCGTCTTCTGTAACAACGGCTTCCTCACCGCCCAGAACCTCGCCACGTTGCAGACCGCCGGCTATTGTGCCGCCGGCGCGACGGGCACGCAGTCGATCCCGCTGTCGCGTTTCAACACCGACTTCGGCGGCCGCAAGGAGTTGCAGGATCGCGAGACCTTCCGTCTTGTTGGCGGCGCGCGCGGATCCTTCTGGGACAGCTGGAAGTACGACGTCTCGGTCGATTACGGCCAATACAATTCGCAGCTGTCGTCGATCAACAACCTGATCATCAACAACTTCGTCAACTCCGCAAATTCGCAGCTTGCACCAGGGAACTTCACCGGCAGCAACTATCTGTTGAACTCGGCCGGTGCGAAGGTGATCTGTAGCATCAACGCGGCGGTCAATGTCGATCCGGCCTGCTATCCGGTCAACCTGTTCGGTCAGGGATCGCCCAACCAGGCAGCCCTCAACTATTTCAACGCGACTACCCATCGGCATGAGTTCTCGAACCAGCTCGACATCAACGGCTATGTCGCGGGCGATCTGGGCAAGCTGTTCACCCTGCCGGGCGGTCCGGTCGGCTTCGATATCGGCGGCGAATATCGTCGAGAGAATTCGCACTCCTTCTACGATCCGATCGTACAGCAGGGCTTCACCTTCTTGAACGCGATCCAGCCCTTCTATCCGCCGACGCTCGTCGTGAAGGAAGGCTTTGGCGAGATCAGCATCCCGCTGTTGAAGGATCGCCCGTTCTTCCGCGAGCTGACCCTCAGCGGTGCCGGACGCGTATCCAGCTACAACAACAGCGCCGGCACGACCTATTCGTACAATGGCGGCGTGGTGTGGGCACCAGCGGATCTCATCAGGTTCCGTGGCAATTATTCGAAGTCGGTCCGCGTGCCCACGCAGTCGGACCTGTATTCGCCGTACAGCCAGAACTTCGCAACGATCCAGGACCCTTGCGACGTCTCCTATATCGGCCAGGGTCCAAACCGGGCGGCGAACTGCGCGGCAGCGGGAATCCCGACCGGCTTCATGAACACGCCGGCCCGCTCGCAGACCTTATCCTATCTGTCGGGCGGCAATCCTGCCCTGACCCCGGAGACCAGCGAGAGCTTCACCGCCGGTGCGGTGATCACGCCGCGCCGTTACGTGCCCGGCCTGTCGATCACCGTCGATTTCTACAAGATCACGGTCAACAACCTGATCGCATCGCTGAGCGCGCAGACGATCGTCAGCTCCTGCTATGACAATCCCGGCGGCATCAGCAATGTGTATTGCGCGCTGATCACCCGCAACGCCGACCACACGTTTGCAACCAACGGCATCATCTCGTCGGGTGTGAACTATGCGAAGCAGAAGACCGACGGCATCGACGCCGATATTGCGTACAACCATACCTTTGCGCATGGCGACAAGCTGGGCGTGTCGATCCTGGTGTCTTGGGTCGGACAGCGCGACAACTATATCAACCCGGCGATCCCAACATATGCATCGCGCCAGTTGTACCAGCTCGGCGATCCGATGTGGCGCACCCACGCGACCTTCAACTACTCGCATGGGCCAATTGAGTTCCAGTATCAGTTCGACTTCATTGGCCGTCAGGTCATTGCGGCGGGCAGCGGCTTCATCGGTGCCTATTCGGTGCAGAACTCGTTCGACGGACGCACGCCGACCGATGCAGATGCCTATCCGACAATCTACTATCCCGACATCACCTATCACAATCTTCGCGTGGCTTATAACATCAACAAGCAATACCAGTTTTACGCCGGTGCCGATAACGTGACCAACCAGCTGCCGCCGCTCGGTTTGCTGGGCAACGAGGGGGGAAACCCCTACGACGCCTATGGCCGCACCTTCTACGCGGGAGCCAAGGTCAAGTTCTAGCAGCATTGCTGACGAGCCGATCCTGCGCACAGCAGGTCTGCTCGTCGGCACCTCGAAGAGCCGCGCGGCTGAGGATGTCGGCACCGCCTGTTCGCTGATAATCCCGGCCTGATCGCGCTGGCGGTCCGGGCGGCCAACCCCTATCGCGGGATCGGGCGGGCGGCGTCGGGGCCGATCGCCATCGGGAGAAGTGCCGATGCGGCGACGTACCTTCATCGCGACCTTGCCGGCCGCGGCGGTGGCTGGATCGGCGCTGGCGCAGGAGCGCGGTGGTACGCCGTCTTTGCCCGC
>NZ_CAHJXA010000139.1 GCF_903644135.1 Sphingomonas bacterium
CCAACCGTCTTCTTTTCTGCCGTCGCCCTCGCTGCCACCGTCATCTTCTGGCTATAACCAATGAGTCCTGACCCTAGTCAAGCTTCCAATTTCTAGTCGTTTACTACGCAATGCACATCGCACACTTCTGACCGGAGTTCAAAAACATCGCGGAGCAACCATCGATGCTGGAGAGCTAAAACGAGACCAGAACTGGATTGGTGGTGACGGGCGTGTTGAAACAGCCCGCTTTATCCCTCCGCCACCACAACAGGCTCGCGACGCAATCGACGATCTATCGGAATTCATCAACCGAGAAGATCGAGGCGGAATACCCCCTCTAATTGATGCAGCGTTGGCGCATTATCAATTCGAGACCATCCACCCGTTTGCGGATGGAAATGGCAGAGTTGGACGTATGCTAATTACGCTGATGCTAATCGAACGCGATGTACTACCTCAGCCACTTCTATATATGAGCCCTTGGCTGGAACGTCACAAAGACGAATATATCGACTTGATGTTCCAAGTTTCACGCGATGGTGCCTGGCAGGCATGGCTCAGCTTTTTCTTACGCGGAGTAATTGCTTCAGCACACGGCACCATCAAGGTGGTTGAAGCGCTTCAGGATTTACAGCAAAAATACCGACAGATGTTTCAGACTGCACGGCGATCAGCACTCATCCCAAGAATAATAGATTTGGCATTTGAGCAGCCTGTCATGACTGTAAGTGAGATCGCCAATCGTACTGCCACGTCGTATCAATCGGCCGCTAATAACATTGCGCCGCTGGTAGCTGCTGGTATTACTAAAGAGATCGGTAGCCATCCGAAGCTTATTGTTTTTACCGAGGTACTTGATGCTTTTCGGATTGATGGATGATAGATAAGTCTTAGTATTATCTTATGTCGCCGGCAGATAAACCTCCCCGCCCGTCTCCCGAAAGACCTCACTCATCTCCGCCATCCCGGCCTCCGCTTCCTCAGCTGCAATAAACGTCCCCACGCCCGCATTCTGCTTCGCAGCAAAATCGCGCACTTCCTGCGTGATCTTCATCGAGCAAAATTTCGGCCCGCACATCGAGCAGAAATGCGCGGTCTTGGCCCCCTCCGCCGGCAGGGTCTGGTCGTGGTACGACTCCGCCGTGTCGGGATCGAGCGACAGGTTGAACTGGTCGCGCCAGCGAAACTCGAAGCGGGCGCGGCTCAGCGCGTCGTCGCGCATCTTCGCCGCCGGGTGGCCCTTGGCGAGGTCGGCGGCGTGGGCCGCGAGCTTGTAGGTGACGACGCCGACCTTGACATCGTCGCGGTCGGGCAGGCCCAAATGCTCCTTGGGCGTGACGTAGCAGAGCATCGCCGTGCCGTACCAGCCGATCATCGCCGCACCGATGCCGCTGGTGATGTGGTCGTAGCCGGGCGCGATGTCGGTGGTCAACGGCCCGAGGGTATAGAAGGGTGCCTCGCCGCAGACCGCGAGCTGCTTGTCCATGTTCTCCTTGATCTTGTGCATCGGCACATGGCCGGGGCCTTCGATCATCACCTGCACGTCCTGCTGCCACGCGCGGTGGGTCAGCTCGCCCAGCGTGTAGAGCTCGGCGAACTGCGCCTCGTCATTGGCGTCGGCGATGCTGCCCGGGCGCAGACCATCGCCGAGGCTGTAGGCGATGTCGTACGCCTTCATGATCTCAGTAATCTCGTCGAAGCGCTCGTAGAGGAAGCTCTCCTTGTGGTGGCTGAGGCACCATTTCGCCATGATGCTGCCGCCGCGGCTGACGATGCCGGTCACGCGCTTGGCGGTGAGCGGGATATAGGGCAGGCGGACGCCGGCGTGGATGGTGAAATAGTCGACGCCCTGCTCGGCCTGCTCGATCAGCGTGTCGCGGAAGATTTCCCAGGTCAGCTCCTCGGCGATACCGCCGACCTTCTCCAGCGCCTGGTAGATCGGGACGGTACCGATCGGCACGGGCGAGTTGCGGATGATCCATTCGCGCGTGTCGTGGATGTTGCGACCGGTCGACAGGTCCATCACCGTGTCCGCGCCCCAGCGGATCGACCAGACCAGCTTGTCGACCTCGGCGGCGACGTTGCTGGCCACCGCGCTGTTGCCGATATTGGCGTTGATCTTGACCAGGAAGTTGCGGCCGATCGCCATCGGCTCGGACTCGGGATGGTTGATGTTGTTGGGGATGATCGCGCGGCCGCGCGCAACCTCATCGCGGACGAACTCGGGGGTGACGTGGTCGGGAATCGCCGCGCCGAAGCTCTCGCCGTCGCGGATGTGGTCCATCGCCTGCGCGCGGCCCAGATTCTCGCGGATGGCGACATATTCCATCTCGGGGGTGATGATGCCGCGCCGCGCATAGTGCATCTGGCTGACGTTCTGGCCCGCCTTGGCGCGCAGCGGACGGCGCACGACGTTGGGAAAGGGCTGGACGCCGCCGGAACGATCGGGGCCGAGCTGGCCGTTATCCTCGGGTCGCAGGTCGCGGGCGTCGTAGCTCTCGACATCGCCGCGCGCCTCGATCCACTGGCGGCGCAGCTGCGGCAGGCCGGCACCGATGTCGATCGTCGCCTTGGGGTCGGTGTAGGGCCCCGACGTGTCGTACACCCGCAGCGGCGGCTCGCTACACGACGGGTCGAGCATGATCTCGCGCATCGCCACGCGGTGCTCACCGACATGGATCTTGCGGCTGCCGCGGATCGCGCCGGTGGTGACGCCGATCTCGGTACGGGCGGGAAGGTCGGCCATGCGTGTCGCTCCAATGAACGGAGCAAGGTGACGGCGGACCGCTTCCCTCCCTCCGCCGGTTTCAACCGGATCAGGTTCGGCGGGTCGAGGGCTCGTGCCCTCCTCTCAAGCGCCGATCAACGCTCCCCCGGGGATGGACCAGCATAGGCCGATCCCTCGGCACAGCAATGATCAATCGGTGCGACCGATCAGCCGGAGGGCGCGCTGGTGAAGATGTTGCCGTTGACGCCGGCGGGGAAGAAGCCGCCGAGCTTCACCGACGCCTTGTTGAGGTAGACGATGTTGAGCACCTGACCGGTCGAGCGGCTGTACGCGATCGCGGTGGTGGGGTCGGCGGGCGTGATGTTGGCGACGGTCGCGTCGCCGATCCCCTGATCGTCGTCGCTAGACCCGTCGAGGCTGTCGCGCGCGTCCGACAGCTTCTGCGCGTTGGTCAGCAGCGACGGCGTCGCCTCGATGCCCTTGCGGTAGAGGACGCTGCGGATCAGCCCAGCATGATAGGCCTCGGTCGCCAGGATGCCGGCGGCGTTGGAGATATAGGTCGGATTGCTCAGCAACGGGCTCGCGCCCTTGTAGGCCGACACGCCGACATCCTCGAACAGGAAGGCTCCGAGCAGGAAGTTCTCGTCGGAAGCATAGGGGTTGAAGATGCCGCCCGCCGCGACGACACCCGCCGCCTGCGCGGCGACGCTGAACGCGCCGGTGGCGCTCGACCCGTCGATGTTGATCGCCGGCATCGCCACCGCCGCCGATTGCAGCAGGGACCGCAAGAAGGTGACGTGCGCAGCCTCGTCGGCGGCGATCTCGCGCGCATATTGCGCCACCACCGGATCGGTGAAGGGCACCTGCGCGCCGCCGGTGACCGAGCCCTGCGTGCCTACCCCGGTCAGCAGCGCCGCCGATAGCCCCGTGCCATAGGCGGCAAAGGCGTAGAATTGCGCTTCCAGATATTCGAGGTTGAGCGCGAAGTTGAACACGTCGACTTCGGTTGTGGTCGTCGCGACGCTGCTCACCGTGCTGGAGCTGGTGGTCGAGGCGGTGCCGTCCGCGCCGCACGCCGCGAGCAGCGACAGCGCCGCCGTCCCCGCGGTCGCGCCGCCGGCATAGGCGAGGAAGCGACGGCGTTCCGTGCGACGGCCCTCGATCGCGTCGAGGACCTGGGTGGCGGTATCGTCGGTCATCGGGCTGTTCATGGGACCCTTCCTCACGCGCGCGCTCATTCGGCCGTGCTGGTGGCGATCGTGCCGTTGACCCCGGCCGGGAAGAACCCGCCGACCGTCGCAGCGGTGCTGGTGATATAGGCGATGTTGAGCACCTGCCCGGTGGTGCGGCTATAGACGACCGCGTTCTGGTCGGTGGGGACGATGTTCGATACCGCCAGCGTCGTCGTGGTGGCATCGGCGTTGGTGATCGTCGTGCTGCCAGGCGTGATGCCCTGGTCGATGTCGGTCGCGCCATCCAGGCTGTCGCGGGCGTCCGAGATGCCCTGCGCATAGGTGATCAGGTTGGCGTTGGTCTGGCCGCGGTTGAACAGCTGCGTGCGCAACGTCGCGGCGTGGTACGCCTCCACCGCCAGGATGCCGGCGGCGGCCTCCAGATAGGCCTTGCTGGTGATCAGCGGGGCTGCGCCCTTGTAGGCGGTGACGCCGACGTCCTCGAAGACATAGGCGGCGAGCAGGAAATTGTCGATCGAGGCATAGGGATCGAAGGCGACGCCCGCCGCGACGATCCCCGCCGCCTGCGCCACCTTGGAGAAGGCACCGGTGGCGCTGGCCGAGATGTCGAGCGCGGGCTGCGCCACCACGGTCGCGGTGCCGAGCTGGCCGCGCAGATAGGCGACGTGCGCCGCCTCGTCGGCCGCGATCTCGCGCGCCATGCGGCCGATGATCGGATCGCCGCTGAAGTCCACCGCCCGCCCGCCGGTCACCGCGCCCTGCTTGCCGCTGCCGGTCAGCAGCGTGGGCCCAAGGCCGGCGCCGTTGACCGCGAAGCTGTAGAATTGCGCTTCCAGATATTCGAGGTTGAGCGCGAAGTTGAGGATGTCGGCGTCGGTGACGGTCTGCGCCTCGGCGGCGCTCGCCCAGCCGAGCGCCGCGCCGGCGACGGCAGCCCCCGCCGCCGCCTTGAAGAACGCGCGGCGGTCCGCGCGGCGCGTCGCCCGATCCTCCAGCATGTCGGCCAGTTCGGCGCTGTCTGTCGGCGCGGCGATGGGATTGGGTGTCATCGGCAAGGCTTCCGGTGGCGGGACGTGGCTAGGTGGCGGTGGCGGGATGCACCAGACGTGAACGGCCGCCCGTGCCGGATGAGGCAGGGGCGGCCGTTGAGGAGAGACGCGAACATATTGCGCGCCGCCTGAACCTTTTAGAAGGTGTACGCAACCCCGGCCGCGCCGATGAACTGGTTGCGCTTGCCGGCGATCGTGGTCAGCGGCGAGCGCGCCGACGGGCCTTCGGTCCGCGAATAGGTGCCCCCGGCGATGACCTTGAAACCGTGCAGCAGGTCACCGGTAATCGAGTAGGTCGTGAAGCCGCCGACGGTGTAGTTGTTCCAGTCATGGCTGGGATTGAAGATCGGCAGCCCCGACGCGCGCGAGTCGGCCGCCGACACACCATAGTAATAGCGCGCATACTTCGTGCCGACATAAGTGCCCGATGCCGTCAGCCCGACCGCCAGCTTGGTGCTGAGCGGGGTCAGATAGGTCAGCGACGGGGTGAACACGTAGCTCTTGTTCTTGGCCAGGACATCATGACGGAGGCTGAACGACAGGCTCAGCTCATCATAAGGGCTGGTGATCACGCCGGTCTTGTCGAGCGCGACATAGCCGCCGAGCTCGACCGCGGTATCGCGCTCGGGCAGGCGCTTCACCCTGATGTCGTCGATATGGTTGTTGCTGGTACGGTTGAAGTTGACGAACGCGACCGGGCCGGCCTCGATGTTCCACACCGGCCCCGGCTGCTGCTTGATCAGGTCGAAGCTGGCATTGTTGCCGATCAGCGAGAAGTTGTGGCCCTTATAGGTGCCGACCACCACCGGCGCGGGAACGACGCGATAGTTGTTCGATCCGTCATAATCGGGAAGATAGGCAGCACCAACGCCGACCGTGATGTTGTCCTTGCCGAGCTGCGAGCCGAGGTCGGCCGCCGATGCTGGCGCAGGTGCCACATCGGGCGTGGTTTGCGCCAGGGCAGGAGCGGCGATGAGCAGCGCGGCGGCGCTGGCGAGAAGGATACGGGTCAAGTCGGTGCTCCAGATGAATTTGGGGGCGCAACGCGGCGCTGGCGGTTTCGCTCCGCCGTCTACCTGCGAAGTCGCGCGCTATGTGACAATTCCGCATCACTGACTAGAGCCGGAAACCCGCCGATCCCGCCGTCGGTACCGCACAACCGGTCCCACACCCGGAAATACAGCCCGTAGTTGCAGCGGTAGCGTTCGTGATGGCGCTGGTGGTGGCTGGCGGTGATCAGCCAGCCGCCTAGCGGCCCCGCCCAGACGCTGCGCGGAAAGATCTCCCACCCCATATGGTTGGTCACGCCCATCACCGTCATCACCGTCAGCACCATCGCCAGCGCCGCGACATGGACCGGCACCAGCAGCACCAGCGCCGGGATCGCCACCGCACCGCTCAGCGCCTCGATCGGGTGGAACGCCATCGCCGCCCAGGCGGTCGGCGGGCGGCTGGCATGGTGGACGGCATGGGCGAGGCGGAACGGGCGCGGCCGGTGCATCCAGCGATGCGTCCAGTAGAACCAGCTGTCATGCGCGGAGAGGTAGAGCAGCACCGACACCGGCCAGTACCATAAAGGCCAGGCGTGGAAGTCGGTATAGACCCGCGTCCAGCCATGCGCCTGCCAACCCCAGGCCAGCACCCCGGCCGGCACGCCATAGATGGCGGCGGAGGCGAGGCTCCAGCCGATCTCGCGCCGCATCTGGCGGTCGAGGCCGCGGTACAGCCCCGGATGCCGCGCCCGCGTCGCCGCCGCGAACCCGCCCGACACCGCCAGGTAGCGCGCCGCGACGATCGCGCTCATCGCGAGCGCGGAAGCGAGGATGGCGAGCGCGATACCCATGCCGTCCCGTCTAGCCGATCGCCGATCGATTGGGCAGTGGCGATGGTGCGTAGGCGCAATCGGCGCTAGGGCGACGCGATGGCGGCCACGATCACCTGCGATGTCGCGATCGTCGGCGCCGGGCTGGCCGGCGGCCTGCTCGCGCTGGCGCTCCATCGACGGCATCCGGGGCTCGACGTCAGGCTGATCGACGGCGACGACCGGGTCGGCGGCAACCATCTATGGTCGTTCTTCGCCAGCGACGTCGCCGCCGCCGACCAAT
>NZ_CAHJXA010000140.1 GCF_903644135.1 Sphingomonas bacterium
CCCTGGTCGCCGAGATGGGCGCGGCCTATCCCGAGCTGGTCCGCGCCCAGCCGCTGATCGAGGCGACGCTGCACCAGGAAGAGACGCAGTTCCGCAAGACGCTGGACCGCGGGCTCAAGCTGCTGGACGAGGCGACCGCGGGGCTCGCAGCGGGCGGGACGCTGGCCGGCGAGACGGCGTTCAAGCTCTACGACACTTATGGTTTTCCCTACGACCTGACCGAGGACGCGCTGCGCGAGCGGGGACTCGGCGTCGATCGTGCCGGGTTCGACGCGGCGATGGCCGAGCAGAAGCGTGCTGCTCGCGCCGCCTGGAAAGGGTCGGGCGCGAAGGCATCGGACGAGTTGTGGTTCGACATTGCCGAGGAGAGCGGCGCGACCGAGTTCACCGGCTATGCCAGCGACAGCGGCGAAGGCCAGGTGGTGGCGCTGGTGCAGGACGGTGCCCGCATCGAGCGGGCAACGGCCGGCGACGCGGTCGCGATCGTCGTCAACCAGACGCCCTTTTACGGCGAGAGCGGCGGCCAGGTCGGCGATGCCGGCTCGATCGCCGGCGAGGGCGGCGTGAGCGCGACGGTCATCGACACCTTCAAGCAGCTCGGCCGCATCTTCGTCCACCAGGCGACGATCGACGCCGGCGAGATCAAGGTCGGCGACGCGGTCAAGCTGCGCATCGACGTCGCCCGCCGCGCCCGCATCCGCGCCAACCACTCGGCGACGCACCTGCTGCACGAGGCGCTGCGCCAGCGACTGGGCACGCATGTCGCGCAGAAGGGCAGCCTGGTCGCACCCGAGCGGCTGCGCTTCGACGTGTCGCACCCGGCGGCGATGACCCCCGCCGAGCTGGCCGATGCCGAAGCGGCGGTGAACGTGCAAATCCGCGGCAACGGCACCGTCGAGACCCGGCTGATGACCCCGGACGAGGCGATCGCGATGGGCGCGATGGCGCTGTTCGGCGAGAAATATGGCGACGAGGTGCGCGTCGTATCGATGGGCTCCAAGGCGGACGGCGAAACCTATTCGATCGAGCTGTGCGGCGGCACCCATGTCGGCGCGCTCGGCGATATCGGGCTGTTCAAGGTGATCGGCGAGGCGGCGGTTTCATCGGGGGTCCGGCGCGTCGAGGCGCTGACCGGCGAGGCAGCGCGCGCCTATCTGAGCGGCCGTGACGAGAAACTGCGTGAAGCGGCGGCGGCGCTCAAGGCGTCCCCCGATGAGGTGCCCGCAAGGGTGCTGGCGCTGATCGAGGACCGCCGCCGTCTGGAGCGAGAGCTGGCCGAGGCGAAGAAGCAACTGGCAACCGGCGGCGGTGCAGCCGATGGAGCGAGCGAGGAGGTCGCCGGGATCGGTTTTGTCGGCCAGCTGCTGGAAGGTTTCGAGGCCAAGGGGCTGCGCGGCACCGTCGATGAGGCGAAGCGGCGGCTGGGTTCGGGCGTCGCCGTGGCGGTCGCGGTCAACGACGGCCGCGCGTCGGTTGCAGTCGGAGTCACCGATGATTTGACGCCGCGGCTGAACGCGGTCGAGCTGCTGCGCCGAGCGGTGGCAGTGCTCGGCGGTCAGGGTGGCGGCGGGCGTCCCGACATGGCCCAGGGCGGCGGACCGGATGGCGACAAGGCGGAAGAAGCGATCGACGCGGTGCGCGCGGTGTTGGCCGATCAGCCAACGGCGGCGTGATGGTTCCGGCCGCCTACATCAGGCGCCGGAACCAGTGAAAGCCGCTTAACGTCAGCTCGCCATGGCGCTTTCGAGGTTGACGCGCACCTGCTCGAAGAACTGCTCGGTCGTCATCCATGGCTGGTCCGGGCCGATCAGGATGGCGAGGTCCTTGGTCATGTGGCCGTTCTCGACCGTTTCGATGCAGACGCGCTCCAACGTCTCGGCGAAGCGGGTGACGTCGGGCGTGTCGTCGAACTTGCCGCGATACTTCAGCCCGCCGGTCCAGGCGAAGATCGACGCGATCGGGTTGGTCGAGGTCGCCTTGCCCTGCTGGTGCATCCGGTAGTGGCGGGTGACGGTGCCGTGCGCCGCCTCCGCCTCGACCGTCTTGCCGTCAGGCGACAGCAGGATGGATGTCATCAGCCCCAGGCTGCCGAACCCCTGCGCGACCTGGTCCGACTGGACGTCGCCGTCGTAGTTCTTGCAGGCCCAGACGAACTGGCCGTTCCACTTGAGCGCGCTCGCGACCATGTCGTCGATCAGGCGATGCTCATAGACGATGCCGGCTTCCTTGAACTTGTCGGCGAACTCGGCCTCGAACACCTCTTGGAACAGGTCCTTGAAGCGGCCATCATATTTCTTGAGGATGGTATTCTTGGTCGACAGGTACACGGGCCATTTGAGGTTCAGGCCATAGTGCATCGATGCGCGCGCGAAGTCGCGGATCGACTCATCGAGGTTATACATCGCCAGCGCGACGCCCGCCGTCTTGAATTGGTACACTTCGCGGTCGATGACCGTGCCGTCGTCGCCCTCGAACACCAGCCGCAGCTTGCCGGGGCCGGGCACCAGATAGTCGGTCGCGCGATACTGGTCGCCGAAGGCGTGGCGGCCGACGACGATCGGGTGAGTCCAGCCGGGGATCAGCCGCGGCACGTTCTTGATGACGATCGGCTCGCGGAAGATGGTGCCGCCCAGGATGTTGCGGATGGTGCCGTTGGGCGACTTCCACATGTCCTTGAGCCCGAACTCCTCGACGCGGGCTTCGTCGGGGGTGATCGTCGCGCACTTGACCGCGACGCCGAACTCCTTGGTCGCGTTGGCGCAGTCGATCGTGATCTGGTCGTGGGTCTCGTCGCGCTTCTCAATGCCGAGGTCGTAATATTTCAGGTCGATGTCGAGATAGGGGAGGATCAGGCGCTCACGGATCCACTGCCAGATGATCCGCGTCATCTCGTCGCCGTCGATCTCCACGACCGGCGTCTTCACCTTGATCTTCGCCATGCTGCACGTCCTGTGAGGGAGGGAATGGCGCGGCTCTAGGGGCTCGCCCTGCGACGATCAACCGCCTGTGGTTGTCTCGCCCGGCGCGCGCGGCTAGACCGCCGGCCCATGAATTCGTTGCAGCCGCAATCCGGGGTCGCCACCCCGACCGTCAAGTGGCGCTTCCCCGCCGTTCATCCCGAGGGACAGAAATACGTCGCGATCGCCGCCGGGCTGACGTTGCTCGCCACGGTCGTCAGCCATGTGCTGTTCTGGCCGATGGTCGGGGTGACATTGTGGGTCGCCACCTTCTTCCGTGATCCGGTGCGCACCACGCCGGTTGGGGACGGGCTGATCGTCGCCCCGGCCGACGGGCTGATCACGATGATCGAGCGGGTGCCGATGCCGCGCGAGCTGATCGGCGATCTGGGCGCAGCGCCGCTGGTGCGGGTGTCTATCTTCATGTCGGTGTTCGACGTCCACATCAATCGCACGCCGATCGCCGGTACGATCCGGCAGGTCGTCTATATCTCCGGCAAGTTCCTCAACGCCGACCTCGACAAGGCGAGCGAGGAGAATGAGCGGCAGCATATCGTCGTCGAGGGCCGCGACGGTCGGCGCATCGGCTTCACCCAGATCGCAGGGCTGGTCGCCCGCCGGATCGTGCCGTTCGTCAAGCCGGGCGACATGGTCGCGACCGGGCAGCGCATCGGCCTGATCCGCTTCGGCAGCCGCGTCGACGTGTTCCTGCCCGACGATTGCGCGCCGCAGGTGGTGCTGGGGCAGCGGTCGATCGCCGGCGAGACGGTGATCGGCCGGGTCGGCGGCAGCCCGGCCATGGGCCTGTCGCAGTAATGCTGCCTGAGCCGTCGATCGACCGCCGGCTGCGCCGGCTGCGGCGGCCGGTCCGCGGGCTACCGCTGCGCGCGGTCGCGCCCAATGCGGTCACGGCGTTGGCGTTGTGCTCGGGCCTGAGCGGCGTACGGTTCGCGATCGGTCGCGAGTGGCAGGCGGCGGTGGCGATGATCATGCTGGCCGGCGTGCTCGACGGCATCGATGGCCGCATCGCCCGGATGCTGCACGGCGAGAGCCGGTTCGGCGCGGAGCTTGATTCGCTCAGCGACGCGATCTCGTTCGGCGTCGCGCCCGCACTGATCCTGTACCTCTGGTCGCTGTCCAGCTTGCCGCGGTTCGGCTGGCCGTGCGCGCTGGTGCTGGCGGTGTTCTGCGCTCTGCGGCTGGCGCGCTTCAATGCGAAGATCGATGAGCGCGAACAGCCGCACAAGTCTGCCGGGTTCCTGACCGGCGTTCCGGCTCCGGCCGGAGCAGGTCTGGCGTTGCTGCCGCTTTACCTATGGTTCTGCACGGATGAGCCGGTATTTGCTTCACCCTATCTGGTGGGTCCGTGGACGCTGCTGGTCGCGATGCTGATGGTGTCAAGCGTCGCGACCTATAGCTGGTCGTCCTTTCGCCTGCGTCGTCACATCCGCTTCGAGGCGATCGCCGTGGTGGTGGTGGTCGGGGCCGCGCTGGTGTCCGCCCCCTGGCACAGCCTCTGCGTCATGGTCGTCGGCTATATGCTGATGATACCATTCAGTATCGCCAGCTACGCCAGGGTCAGGCGGCTTCGCGCAACCGGATGAACGCCGGCGGTATCGGCTGTGCGGCCCAGCGCCTCACCGCGATCCGCCGCTCCGCCACGGCAAGCCGCTCCAGAGGGGCAAAACCCGTTTCCATGTTGCCCATCGCCAGCAACGCAATACGCTGCCACTGCGGCACCACCATCAGCGCGATGACTGCGATCGACAGGGCCAGCGCTCCTGCAAAAACGATGAAACCGATGATTGCCATGTTCGCCTCCCTGACGCGAACTACCTGTGGATAAGTTCGCAAACCGCCGAAATTCCAAGAGGTTCCATGCCTGCATCAAAAATGCTGGCGATTTGTGCTCCAGCCTTGTCGTCCTTCCAAGCCCAAGCCGATCCCTCTTGAGGCCCCCTATGTTCCTTCTACGTTCCAAAGTCAAGCTCCAAACTGTGGTTGAATTCAACGTGTCGATCCGCTAACCGCGCCCCCTCAACCCCACATGGGAAGCATCATTCACCGGTGCGCGCCTTAAAGGCCATGCGTCATCCGCTTCCCAGAGGCACAACCGGCAAAGGAATACATCATGGCGGCTCCTGTCGTTTCCATGCAGCAATTGATCGAGACCGGCGCGCACTTCGGGCACCAGACGCATCGCTGGAACCCGAAGATGAAGCCCTACATCTTCGGCGACCGTAACGGCGTTCACATCCTCGACCTGTCGCAGACGGTGCCGCTGTTCGCGCGCGCGCTGGAGTTCGTGTCGTCATCGGTGGCGTCGGGCGGCAAGGTGCTGTTCGTCGGCACCAAGCGCCAGGCGCAGGAGCCGGTCGCCGACGCCGCGCGCCGTTCCGGCCAGCATTTCGTCAACCATCGCTGGCTCGGCGGGATGCTGACCAACTGGAAGACGATCAGCAACTCGATCAAGCGGCTCAAGAGCCTGGAGGAGCAGCTGGCGGGCGATACGGTCGGCCTGACCAAGAAGGAGGTCCTTCAGCTCACCCGCGAGAAGGACAAGCTCGACATGTCGCTGGGCGGCATCCGCGACATGGGCGGCATCCCCGACGTCATGTTCGTGATCGACGCCAACAAGGAAGAACTGGCGATCAAGGAAGCCAACACGCTGGGCATCCCGGTCGTCGCGATCCTCGATTCGAACGTCTCGCCAGATGGCATCGCCTTCCCGGTGCCGGCGAACGACGACGCGAGCCGGGCTATCCGGCTGTATTGCGAGGCGATCGCGATCGCCGCCACGCGGGGTAACCAGGAGCAGCAGCGCCGCTCGGGTGCGGACCTGGGCGCGATGGCCGAGCCGATCCCAGAGGAGGCGGTCGCCGAGCCGGCTCCGGCCGAGACCGCTGGTGCCGAGCAGCCGGTCGAGGCCGAGCAGCCGGCCGCCTGATCCCGTCACGCCAACGACATGCGGGTGGGGCAGGGCGAGGAGCTCCGTCCCGCCCGCACTCACATTCAGATTAGAGGATTAGCGACATGGCCGACATCACGGCTTCGATGGTCAAGGACCTGCGCGAGAAGAGCGGCGCAGGGATGATGGATTGCAAGAAGGCGCTGAACGAGACGTCGGGCGACATGGACGCGGCGATGGACTGGCTGCGCACCAAGGGTCTGGCCGCCGCGCAGAAGAAGTCGAGCCGTACCGCCGCCGAGGGGCTGGTCGGCGTCGCCGTCAGCGGTACCCGTGGTGCGGCAATCGAGGTCAATTCGGAGACCGACTTCGTCGCCAAGAACGACCAGTTCCAGCAGTTCGTCCGCGAGGTCACGCAGATCGCATTGGCGACCGGCGGCGATGTCGAGGCGCTGAAGGCGGAGGCGATGCCGTCGGGCACCACCGTCGCCGAGGTGCTGACCAACAACGTCGCGACCATTGGCGAGAACCAGTCGCTGCGCCGCGCGCGCAGCCTGGAGGTGAGCAAGGGCACCGTGGTCAGCTACATGCACAACCAGCAGTCGCCCGGCCTCGGCAAGATCGGCGTGCTGGTCGCGCTCGAATCGGAGGCGTCGGACGAGGTGCTGCAGGGCCTGGGCAAGCAGCTGGCGATGCACATCGCCGCCGCCTTTCCCAAGGCGCTGAACGAGGCTGACCTCGACGAAGCCGAGATCGAGCGCGAGCGTGCCATCGCCACCGAGAAGGCGGCGGAGAGCGGCAAGTCGGCCGAGATCATCGCCAAGATGGTCGAGGGCGGGATCGCCAAGTACCGCAAGGAGCACGCGCTGGTTAGTCAGCTGTTCGTGATGGACGGCAAGACCAAGATCAGCGACGTCGTCGCCAAGGCCGGCAAGGATGCCGGCACGCCGATCGTGCTGAAGGACTATGTCCGCTTCCAGCTCGGCGAGGGCATCGAGAAGGAAGCGTCGGACTTCGCCGCCGAGGTTGCCGCGGTGTCGGGCGTGCCGCAGAAGGACCCGCAGCCGACGGCGTGACACCTCCCCTCTCCCGTTGGGAGAGGGGGCAGCCCGCGGAGCGGGCGCGGGGTGAGGGTAGGTTGAGATG
>NZ_CAHJXA010000141.1 GCF_903644135.1 Sphingomonas bacterium
TCTGGCGCAAGCGGGCACCCCGCGCGTCGCGGACACGAACGCCGCGCCCGATGGCGGCATCGCCTATCAGGCGCGCACGATCTGGCGCGGCAAGCGGCAGAGCGCCGCCAAGGCGTTCCTGCGCCCGGCGATGCAGCGCCCGAACCTGACCGTCGCGAGCGATACCGAGGTTCTACGGATCGTTTTCGATGGGCGGACCGCGGTAGGCGTGGAAATCCGCGACGAGCAGGGGATTCGCACGATCCGCGCGGGCCGCGAGGTGATCCTGTGCGCCGGTGCGCTCGAATCCCCAAAGTTGCTGCAGCTTTCGGGGGTCGGACCGGGCAAGCTGCTGCGCGATCTCGACATCGCGGTCGTCCACGACCAGCCGCAGGTCGGGCAGAATTTGCGTGAACATTTCTATCTGCAGACCAAGTTCCGGGTGAGCGAGGGTGGTCTCAATCACGAGTTCGCCGGCCTGAGGCTGTTGCGCAACGTGCTGCGCTATCTGTTCACCAGTGCCGGGCCGATGAGCCATGCCGCGCAGGAACTGGTCGGCTATATCCGGTCCCGCGATGGCCTGCCGCGCCCGGATTGCCAGATCGGCGTCGGGCTGTATTCGCTCGCCGACGGACCCAGGGGACTCGCGCTGGAGACCGAACCGGGCTTCACCATCGGCGGCTACTATATGCATCCGCGCTCGCGCGGCGAGACCTTTATCACGTCGCCTGACCCGGCGGTGGCACCCTACGTCGATGCCAATTATCTGGCGGAAGCCGAAGATCGCATCGCCTCCGTCGGCATGGTCCGCGCGATCCGGCACATCGCGGCGCAGCCCGCGCTCGCCGGGATCGTGCGTGCCGAACTGGCGCCAGGACCGGCCGTGCAATCCGACGACGCGATTCTCGACGACCTGTACGCTCGCGGCGGCACCGCCTTTCACGTGTCGGGCACGTGTCGGATGGGCAGCGACGATGCGGCTGTCACCGATCCCGCGGGGCGCGTGCGCGGCGTCGCCGGACTGCGCGTGGTGGACACCTCGCTGTTTCCCGAACTGCCGTCGGGCAACACCAATGCGCCGGCGATGGCGGCAGGACGCAACGTCGCCCGCATGATGCTGGCGGAGCGCTGACGCGGGCTCTCCGGTCGTCTCGAACGCACTCGACTTGCATGGCACGGTCGCGCGCGCGATAGCTGCAGGCTCTGCGGTGACATACCGGCTCAAGCGACGGAAGCACGATGGCACAAACCAAGGCGACGCCGCCCGATCCGGATGCTCCCCCCGGAAAGCCGACAAGGCGCAGAGTAACGTCGAACCCTGCCGCGAAATCTGAAAAGGCCGCCGCCAAATCCCCGCTGATGCGGCGCGGCAAGGGCAAGGAGCGCATTCTCGCGGCCGCGCTCGACCTGTTCGCCAACAAGGGCTTTGACGCAGTGTCCACCGCGGACGTCGCGCAGCAGGCGGGGAGTTCGCAATCGGTGGTGCTGTATCACTTCGGCACCAAGGACGAACTGTGGCGCGCCGCGATGCGGGACCTGTTCCGCACCGTGGCGATCAAACCCACCTTCGACGGCGCGATGTACAAGGACCTGGATGCGGTATCCCGTCTGCGGGTACTCCTGCGCAGCTTCGTGCTGACCTCCGCCCGGCACCCCGAACTCGGGCGCGTCATCAACCGCGAGGGATCGAGCAGCAGCGAGCGGATGATGTGGCTGTTCCAGGAGCTGGCCCGCCCCAACTACGCGGCGTTCGAGGCGCTGTTCGTCGAGGGCGCCAGAAGCGGGCTGCTGAAATCCTATCCCGCTCCGATGCTGACCCTGCTCGCCCACGGTGCCGCAGCGACCTTGTTCAACCTTGGCTCGATCGCACAAATGCTGCTGGATGGCGATCCTTTCGCGCAGGACGTGGTGGAACTGCAGGCGGATCTCGTCGTCGACATCATCCTGAACGGCTTGACGACCAAGGGCCCAAGCTGATCGTTTGATCTATATCACCGATTGACGGGTGAGTGCACGCTGCATAGAAGCGCCGCATGCCCTCTTCTACACCATTTGCCCGTCGGCCGGTGGCCATCGTGTTCAAGGACGAGTCCTCGTTCAAGGATACCTATGGCGGAAGCGTCGGCCTGATCGCGCTACAAGCGACGTTGCTGGTTCCGGAAACACCCTCGGACACGATCCTGATCACGATGCACCCGATCGGCGGAACGGCGGGCCTGCCGATCATGCGTTGGTTTGCGGAAAGTGGCGTTCATGTCCTGGCCTGCGACAGTCGCTACCGGGGGGCGGACTATGCGCTCATCATGGAAAAGGTGGTGGTCGATCTTGGCGCGGCAGTGCGGTACGCCAAGGAGAAGCTGGGATATGCCAAGGTCGTCCTGCTCGGTTGGAGCGGCGGTGGGTCGCTGTCCGCCTTCTATCAAGCGCAGGCCGAGCACCCGACGATAACCGCGACCCCGGCCGGCGACGCGATTGATCTCGCAGCCGCGAAGCTGATCCCGGCAGACGGGATCGCGTTCGTCGCTGCGCATGTCTCGCGCCATGAAATCCTGACCGACGCGCTCGACGCGTCGATCCGTGACGAAGCCAATCCCGACGTCCGGGACGGATCGCTCGATCTGTACGGCGACACGGTCGCGCCGCCGTACAGCGCCGTTTTTTTGGAGACCTATCGATCCGAACAGCGCGCCCGCAACCGGCGCATCACCGCCTGGGCAAAGGCCAAGCTGGAAAGCCTCAAGCGCAGCGGACGCGAGCAGGAGGAGTTCGGTTTCGTCACGCACGGCACGATGGCCGATCCGCGCTGGCTCGACCCAGCCGTCGATCCCAACGACCGCCGTCCGGACTGGTGTTACATGGGCGATCCGCGCGTCGTGAACATGAGCCCGATCGGCTTCGCGCGCTATTCGTCGCTGCGTAGCTGGCTGTCGCAATGGAGCATCGACGACGCGCGCGGCGACGGGCCCAGGAATGCCGCGCTGGTTTCGGTTCCGGTGCTCGTCATCAACAACAGCGCCGACGATGCATGCGCGCCCAGCCACGCCCATCGATTGTTCGATGCCGTACCGCATGACGACAAGCTGTTTGCCGAAATCAAGGGTGCGACGCATTACTATCAGGGTCAGCCCGAGCTCGGGGCGGAGGCGATCGGCCATATCCGTACCTGGATGCACGCGCACGGCTTCGACCATGCGCCCATATCCTGACCGAAGCCCCCGCCTGTTCGTCTCGCGCCGCTGGCCCGGCGAAGTCGAACAGGCGCTGGCCGCACGCTACGATGTTACGCTGAACGAACCCGACGCCAAACTCGGTCGCGCCGCGCTCGTTCAGGCGATGCGAACCGTCGACATCCTGTGTCCCACCGTATCGGATACGATCGACCACGACCTGATCGCAAGTGCCGGCGCCACGGTGCGCCTGATCGCCAATTACGGGGCCGGGGTCGATCACATCGACCTCGAAGCCGCACGCGCCGCCGATATTCTGGTCTCGAACACACCCGACGTCCTCACCGACGCGACCGCCGAGCTGGCCGTGCTGCTGATCCTGATGGCGAGCCGGCGCGCCGGCGAAGGCGAGCGCGAGCTTCGCGCCGGTCGCTGGGCGGGGTGGCGACCGACGCATCTGCTTGGGCAAGGGGTGAACGGCAAGGTGCTCGGACTGGTCGGGTTCGGGCGGATCGGCCAGATGACCGCGGCGCGCGCCCACGCGCTCGGCATGCGCATCGCCTACCACGCGCCGCGCCGCGCGTCGGCCGCGATCGAGGCCGAGCATGAGGCGCAGTTCTTCGCTTCGCTCGACGAACTCGCGACGCGGGCGGACGTGATCTCGCTCCACTGTCGCGGCGGGGCGGAGACGCGGCATCTGGTCGATGCTCGCCTGCTGGCGCTGATGAAACCCACAGCGATCCTGGTGAACACGGCGCGCGGGACGGTGGTGAACGAGCACGATCTTGCCGTAGCCCTTGCCGCCGGCCGCATCGCCGCGGCCGGTCTTGACGTGTTCGAGCGCGAACCGGCGGTCGATCCAGCGCTGCTGGCGCTCGACAACGTGGTGCTGCTGCCGCACCTCGGCAGCGCGACGCGCGACACCCGCGTCGCGATGGGGATGCGCGTCGTCGCCAATATCGAACGGTTCGTTGCCACCGGCGAGGTGCTCGACCGTGTCGCCTGACGTCGTCGCCATACTGGAGACGGCGGTACTCGACCGGCTGAGGCAGGCACCGGCACGACCGCTCGTGCTGGGGCTATGTGGCGCGCAGGGCAGCGGAAAATCGACGGCGAGTGCCGTCCTCGCCGAGCGACTCACGGCGCGCAGCCTCACAGCGGTAACCCTGTCGCTCGACGACCTGTATCTCACGCGCGAGGAACGCATGCAATTGGCGGATTCCGTGCATCCCCTGCTCGCCACGCGCGGCGTGCCGGGGACGCATGACGTGGCGCTCGGTCATGCCGTGCTGGATGCGCTCTCCGATGGCGGCCCAACGGCGCTCCCGCGTTTCGACAAGGCGCGCGACACCCGCGTCGAACGGTCCTCATGGGAACGCGTCGAAGGCCGCGTCGACGTGGTGATCTTCGAGGGCTGGTGCATCGGCGCGATGCCGGAAACCGTCACCGAGCTGGCCACGCCGGTCAACGCGCTCGAACGCGGGGCTGACGCCGACGGCCGCTGGCGCCGCTGGGTCAACGCTCGGCTGGCATCGGACTATCAGCGCCTGTTCAGGCGGATCGACCTGCTGGCCTTGCTCGCCGCGCCGAGCTTTGCCGTCGTCGCAGGCTGGCGGACCCAACAGGAGCACGACTTGCGCGCGCGGACCGGCGACGGAATGGATGACGCCACGGTGGCGACCTTTGTCCAGCATTATCAGCGGCTGACCGAGCATATTCTGCGCGAGATGCCGGGCCGGGCCGACCTGCTCGTCCAGCTCGATACGGCGCGTGCCCCGCTGTCGTCATTGGCTCGGGTCGCATGAGCGGCGTGCTGTCCGGCCTGCGCGTGCTCGAGATCGGGCATTTCGTCGCAGCACCGTTCGCGACGCGGCTGCTCGCCGATCTTGGCGCGGATATCATCAAGATCGAGCCGCGCACGGGCGATCCGGTGCGCCAATGGGGCGAACAGGTCGATGGCCATTCCCTGTGGTGGTCGATGCATGGCCGCAACAAGCGCAGTGTCACGCTCGACCTGAAACGACCGGAAGCGAAGCGGATCGTGCTACAGTTGGTTCGCGAATGCGATGCGGTGATCGAGAATTTCCGCCCCGGCCAGCTCGTCAAGCTCGGACTCGGCCCGGAAACGCTCCGCGCCGAGCGACCCGACCTGATCGTAGCGCACATCTCGGGCTACGGCCAGACCGGGCCGTACCGCGACCGCGCCGCGTTCGGTGTGATTGGCGAGGCGATCGGCGGCCTGCGCCACCTGACCGACCATGCGCCCGGCACCAGCGACCTGCCGCCGGTGCGCGTGGGCGTCAGCGTCGGCGACTCGCTCGCCGGTCTCTACGCCGCGCTCGGCGTTCTGGCGGCGCTGTGGCAGCGCGACCGGGCGGGCGGGGACGGTCGCGCGCGCACGCTCGACGTCGCGCTGACCGAGAGCGTGCTGAGCCTGATGGAAGGCATGCTGCCCGAATACGGCGCGCTCGGCCGGGTCAAGCAGCCGACCGGCGGCGGCATCGCGACGGCGGCGCCGACCAACGCCTATCCGACGGCCGACGGCGCCTTCATCCTCATTGCGGCGAACTCGGAACCGCTGTTCGCTCGGCTCATGACGCTGGTCGGCCGGTCCGAACTGGTCGAAACAATGGACTATACGGGCAATCAGGCCAGAGTCGCCAATGTCGTCGCGCTCGATGCGCTGATCGGGGCTTGGACACGGGAGTACGACGCCGCAGCCCTCATCGCGTTGCTGACCGAGGCCGACATCCCCAGTTCGCGCGTCTATACCGCCGCGGACATCGCGGCCGACCCGCAATATCGCCAACGCGGAATGGTGCGTGCAGTGGCGGATCCGGCGTTCGGCGGCGACGTGCTGCAGGCCGGGATCGTACCCCATGTGGTCGAGGATCCCGGTGCCGTGCGCTGGCCCGGTCCCGCGATCGGAGCGCACAACGACGACGTGCTGCACGGTCTGCTCGGCATTCCGCGCGACGAGATCGCCCGGCTCATCAAGGAAGGGATCGTTTGATGCTCGCTACCGCAATGATCGTCGAGGTCGGCCCGCGCGACGGGTTCCAGCCGATCGGCCCGTTCATCCCGACCGCGAGCAAGATCGATCTCGTCCGCCGCCTGCACGCCGCCGGTCTGCGCCGGATCGAGGCGACCGCTTTCGTCAGCGACCGCGCGGTCCCGCAGCTTGCTGATGCGGCGGAGGTGCTGGCGGCGGCGCGCGCGCTGCCCGGACTTGACGTGCAGGTGCTCGTTCCCAACCAGAAGTATTGCGAGAGGGCACTGGCGGCGGGAGCCGACCACATCGCGTTCGTGCTCTCGGTCAGCGAGAAGCACAACATGAACAACGTGCGCCGCACTCCCGCCGATTCGGTCGAGGAGTATCGCAGACTCGCCGCCGCCCTCCCCGTCGGGGTACGCGTCCGGCTCAACATCGCCACCGCCTTCGACTGCCCGTTCGACGGGGCGGTCGATGCGGCGGAGACGCTGGCGATCCTCGATGCGCTCGTGCCGATTCATCCCGACGTCGAGATCGCGCTGTGCGACACCACCGGGCGCGTCACGCCTGATCGCGTCGGCGCGCTCTTCACCGCGGCGATGGCGCGCTACGACGGGCCGACCTGGGCGTATCACGGCCACGATACCTATGGCCTCGGCGTCGCCAATACGCTGGTCGCGTTCCAGACGGGCGTCGCCGTGCTCGACGCCGCGTTCGGTGGATTGGGCGGCTGCCCCTTCGCGCCGGGCGCGACCGGCAATGTCGCGACCGAGGACGTAGTGTGGACGTTCGATGAGATGCACATCGCGACCGGCGTCGATCTCGCCGCTTTGTTGGCGGTGGCGCAGGCCGC
>NZ_CAHJXA010000142.1 GCF_903644135.1 Sphingomonas bacterium
GCCAGCCGCCGAACGCCGCCGCGTCCGGCCCCGGCGCGCCGTCGCCGACGGTCAGCATGAGGTGCAGCGCCTGCTTCTCCGGCACGCACAGCGTCGCGGTGCAAACAAGGTAATCCGCCTCCAGCACGATCGGCAGCGCCGTTCCCGCTGCCACCCCCGCCGGCACCCGCACGTCACTCAACAGCGCATAGGGTGCCTCATAGACATGGTTCATCAGCCCGGCGACCAGCAACGTCGTCGGCACCGGCCATTGCAGCGGACCCGCACTCAGCCCCTTGGGCAATGTCCAGTCATACTTGCCCGCAAACCCAGCATCGCCAGGGTTGGACCAATAGCCATGCCAGCCCGCCTCCGGCACGGTCGCGATCGCGAGGGTGACGGTTGATCCGGCACGGGGATGCTCGGTTTCCGCGACCAGCCGAATGGCGAGATGCAGCTTGCCGGCCGCCGCCGGCATCACGTCGGCCCAGACCGGCGACGCCGCCAGCGTCAGCGCCGCAATGATCGCGCTCCACAGCGCTCGCCAGCCGGATATCGTCATCCGTGCAGCATAGCGGCACGCCGGCCGCGTTGCACAGCCTAATGGCTGACGAAAGGCGTCAGGCCGCTCAGCCGGTTGGTTCCGATCGCCAGCCGCTGGTGGCTCCAGTCACCGACGAACGCCGCCTTCGCCGCGCCGGGTGCGAGGCTGGCGGTGTTGCCGTCGATGGCCAGCCCTTCGGTGGGGTACATCCGGTTCTCCGCCGACACCGCGATCAGCGTGCCGGGATTGTCCTTGTCCTTGCCCTGGACAAGGGTGTTGCCCCTGACCGTGCCGGTGCCGCCGTTCGACAGGTCGATCAGGTAGCTGGTCTGGTGGCCGGCGCTGTCGTCGAAGCTGTTGCCGTCGACCTGGACATGGGCGGCCCTGATCTTGGCGTAATGCCCGCCGGTGCCGCGCTCGAAGCGCGAATTGGTGACGCTGACCGAGCCGGCGGTGATGAGGTAGAGCGAGTGGCTGCAATTGTCGGTGCGGCACTGGCCGAGCCCGGCGAAGGTCGAATGGTCGATGACGATGCGGCGCGACACGTCGTTGGTGCCGCCGCCGATGCCCTGCTCGCTGTCGAGAAACATGGAATTGACGACGGTGAGGTCGCCCGCCTCGGTGCGGATACCCTCGCCATTGCCGTCGTTGACCTCGTAGCCGCGGAACACCAGCCCATCGATCACCGACCCGCGCCCGCGCAGCACCAGCGCCGCCTTGTCCTCGCAGACATTGTGCTCGAAGACGGCGGTGCCCGGTTGGGCGGCGCGGTAGGTAACGGTACCGCGGCTCTGCACCGCGCATTCGCGATAGGTGCCGGGCGCGATCACGATCGTCGCGGTGCGGTCGCCGATCGCGGCGAGCGCGTCGTCGAGGCTGCGATAGCCATGGCCGTCGACGCTGAACGGTGCCGGCTGGGCGGCGGCCCCCAGCATGATGGCGGCGAGGGCGAGCGGGGCGAGGAGGATGCGGCGCATGAGAGCAGGTGGCGCAACCCGAAGCGCACCGGCTAGAGGCAAAGAGGGTTAAAGCTCGTCCGTCGTGCTGCTATCGATTACCGGTAGGGCTCGCCGTCCCGCGATGAGCCACCGCGATCAGTCCAAGTTCGGCCGCAGCCACCGCTCCGCCTGCTTCTGATCCACCCCCCGCCGCGCCGCATAATCAGCGACCTGATCCTGCCCGATCCGGGCCACGCCGAAATACTCCGCCTGGGCATGGCCGAAATAGAAGCCCGACACCGCCGCCGTCGGCAGCATCGCGAAGCTCTCGGTCAGCTCCAGCCCGACGTTGGTCTCCGCGTCGAGCAGGTCGAACAGGATGTGCTTGAGGCTGTGCTCGGGGCAGGCCGGATAGCCCGGCGCGGGGCGGATGCCGCGATACTGCTCGCGCACCAGCGCCTCGTTGGTCAGCTGCTCGTCCGGCGCATAACCCCACAGGTCGGTGCGGACATGCGCGTGCAGCGCCTCCGCGAACGCCTCCGCCAGCCGGTCGGCGAGCGCCTTGAGCAGGATGTCGTTATAATCGTCGTGGTTCGCCTTGTAGGCGGCGATGTGGCTGTCGATGCCGTGGATGCCGACCGCGAAGCCGCCCAGCCAGTCGCCGGCGGGGTCGACAAAATCGGCGAGGCACATATTGGCGCGCCCCTCGCGCTTGGCGATCTGCTGGCGCAGGAACGGCAGGCGGACGCTGTGCGGCTCGCGGCGATCGAGGTCGGGCACGTCGAGATCGTCAGCCACCGCCGCGCCGTCGGGACTGCGGCGATGCTGCTCGTGCGGCAGCGTGACGTACACGTCGTCCTCGTGGCGGTGGCAGGGCCACAGCCCGGCGACGCCGCGCGCAGTCAGCCAGCGCTCGTCGACGATCCGGTCGAGCATCGCCTGCGCGTCGGCGTAGAGCGAGGTCGCACTCTCGCCCACCACTGCATCGTCAAGGATCGCCGGGAAATTGCCGGCCAGCTCCCAGGCGCGGAAGAACGGCGTCCAGTCAATATAGCGCCGCAGGTCGGCCAGGTCCCAATCGTCGAACACATGGAGGCCAGGCTTCGCAACCGGCGAGGCCTTGAGCGCCATGTCGGCCGGGAACGCCCGCGACCGTGCCTCGGCGAGCGGGAGGAGGTCGTTCTGCCCCTTGCCCTCGCGCGCCAGCCGCACCTTCTCGTAATCGGCGGCGACGCCGGCGACATAGGCGTCGCGGCCGGTGTCGCTGACCAGGGTGGTGGCCACGCCGACCGCGCGGCTGGCGTCGAGGACGTGGACGATGGGGCCGTCATATGCCGGCGAGATGCGCAACGCCGTATGCACCTTGGACGTGGTCGCGCCGCCGATCAGCAGCGGCATGGTCATGCCCGCGCGCTTCATCTCCTCGGCGACGGTCACCATCTCGTCCAGCGATGGCGTGATCAGGCCCGACAGGCCGATCATGTCGGCGTCGTTCTCGTTAGCCGCGGCGATGATTTTCGACCATGGTACCATGACGCCCAGGTCAACGACGTCGAAGCCGTTACACTGGAGGACGACGCCGACGATGTTCTTGCCGATGTCGTGGACGTCGCCCTTGACCGTCGCCATGACGATCTTACCCTTGCCTTTCGCCCCCGGCTCCTTCGACGCCTCGATGAAGGGCAGCAGGTGCGCGACCGCCTTCTTCATGACGCGAGCGCTTTTAACGACCTGCGGCAGGAACATCTTGCCCGATCCGAACAGGTCGCCGACCACGTTCATGCCGTCCATCAGCGGGCCTTCGATGACCTCGATCGGGCGCGCGAACTGCTGCCGGCACTCCTCGGTGTCGTCCACCACATGCGCGTCGATGCCCTTGACCAGCGCATATTCCAGCCGCTTGGTCACCGGCAGCCCGCGCCACTCCGCCGCCTGCTTCTCCGCCACCGCGTCGGTGCCGCGATACTTTTCGGCCAGCGCGACCAGCCGATCGCCGGCCTCGGGATCGCGGTTAAGGACGACATCCTCCACCGCCGCGCGCAGCTCCGGATCGATGGTGTCGTAGACGTCGAGCTGGCCGGCGTTGACGATCGCCATGTCGAGCCCGGCGGGGATGGCGTAATAGAGGAACACCGAATGCATCGCGCGGCGCACCGGCTCGTTGCCGCGGAACGAGAAGCTGAAGTTGGACAGCCCGCCCGAGATATGAACGTGCGGGCAGCGCGCCTTGATCGCCCGGCACGCCTCGATGAAGTCGACGCCGTAATTGTTGTGCTCCTCGATCCCGGTCGCCACCGCGAAGATGTTGGGGTCGAAGATGATGTCCTCGGGCGGGAAGCCGATGCCCATGAGGAGGTCGTAGGCGCGGGCGCAGATCTCGACCTTGCGCGCCTGGGTGTCGGCCTGGCCGACCTCGTCGAACGCCATGACGACGACGGCGGCACCGTAATTCATGCACTTGCGGGCGGAAGCCAGGAAGGCGTCTTCACCCTCCTTCATGCTGATCGAGTTGACGATCGGCTTGCCCGACACGCATTTCAGCCCCGCCTCGATCACGCTCCATTTGGAGCTGTCGATCATGATCGGCACCCGCGCGATGTCGGGTTCTGCGGCGATCAGCTTGAGGAAGGTGGTCATGGCGTGGTGCGCGTCGAGCAGCCCCTCGTCCATGTTGACGTCGACCACCTGCGCTCCGTTCTCGACCTGCTGACGCGCGACCTCGACGGCGCGGGTATAGTCGCCGGCCATCACCATCTTCTTGAAGGCGGCGGAGCCGGTGACATTGGTGCGCTCGCCGATGTTGACGAACTGGGCGGAGGACGGAGCGGAAGCCACTGATATTCCTAAAACAACGGGAGGATGCGGTCGGTCACGCCGCCATCGTGAACGGCTCCAAGCCCGCCAGCCGTGTCTTCACCGGCGGGACCGGCACCGCGCGGGGCGTCACCCCCGTCACCCGCTCCGCCATCGCCTGGATATGCGCCGGCGTCGAGCCGCAGCAGCCGCCGAGCACATTGACCTGGCCCGCATCGGCCCACTCGCCGACCAGCCCCGCCGTCGTTGCCGGCCGTTCGTCATACTCGCCCAGTTCGTTGGGCAAGCCGGCGTTCGGATAGACCATGATCAGCGTGTCGCAGATTTCCGACAGCGTCTTCACATGCGGGCGTAACTGCTCGGCACCAAAGGAACAATTGAGGCCGATGGTCAGCGGCCGGGCATGGCGCACCGCGTGCCAGAACGCCTCCACGGTATGTCCCGACAGGTTGCGCCCCGACAGGTCGGTCAGCGTCATCGACAGCATGATCGGCAGGTCGCGGCCCAGCGCCATCCCCGCCTCCAGCGCCGCCATGATCCCCGCCTTGGCGTTGAGCGTGTCGAACACCGTCTCGATCAGAATGAAGTCCACCCCGCCCTCGACCAGCGCGTCGATCTGCTCGCGATAGACGCCGGTGAGGTAATCGAAGTCGATCTCGCGAAAGCCGGGGTCGTTGACGTCGGGGCTGAGCGACAGCGTCTTGTTGGTCGGCCCGATCGCGCCGGCGACGAAGCGAGGGCGGCCGTCGCGCGCCTGATACTCGTCGGCCAGCCGGCGGGCGAGCCGGGCGCTTTCGACATTGATCTCGCGCACCAGATGCTCGGCACCGTAATCCGCCTGGCTGATGATGTTGGCGGAGAAGGTGTTGGTCTCGGCAATATCGGCACCGGCCTCGAAATAGGCGCGGTGGATCGACTCCGGCACCTCCGGCTTGGTCAGCGCCAGGATGTCGTTGTTGCCCTTCTGGTCATGGCCGAGGCCGAGGTCGCCCGCATAGGCGGCCTCGTCGAGCTTCCAGTTCTGGATTTCGGTGCCGAATGCGCCGTCGGTGATGAGGATGCGGCGCGCCGCCTCCGCCTTGAACCGCTCGCGCACCGTCATGCCGCGACCTCCCGCTCGCGCAGCGTCGGCCTGACTCCGAGCAGATGGCAGATCGCATAGGCGAGTTCCGCCCGGTTGAGGGTGTAGAAATGCAGCTCCTTGACCCCGCCCGCGTACAGCCGCCGCGACAACTCCGCCGCCACCGTCGCCGCGACCAGCTGGCGTGCGGCCGGGCGCTCGTCCAGCCCTTCGAACAGCCGCCCCATCCAGGGCGGCACCCGCGTGCCGCACAGCGCCGACATCCGCGTGATGCTGGCGACGTTCATCACCGGCATGATGCCGGGAACGAGGTCGGCGTCGATCCCCGCCGCCGCCGCCGCGTCGCGGAAGCGGAAGAAGGTGTCGGGCTCGAAGAAGAATTGCGTGATCGCGCGGCGGGCACCGGCGTCGAGCTTGCGCTTCAGATTGTCGAGGTCGCTCGCCTGATCGGGCGACTCCGGATGCGCCTCGGGATAGGCGGCGACCGAAATCTCGAACGGATGCAGCCGGCGCAGCCCGGCGACGAGGTCGGCGGCGTTCTCGTAGCCGCCGGGATGCGGCGCATAGGGCGTGTCGCTGGCCGGGGAGTCGCCGCGCAGGGCGACGATGTGGCGGACGCCGATCGCCCAATATTCGCGCGCGATCGCGTCGACCTCCTCGCGACTCGCCTCGACACAGGTGAGGTGGGCGGCGGCGGCGAGCGAGGTCTCGCGCTGGATGCGCGCCACGGTCGCATGGGTGCGCTCGCGAGTGGTGCCGCCGGCACCATAGGTTACCGAGACGAAGCTGGGATCGAGCGGCTCCAGCGTACGTACCGCCTCCCACAAGGCGGTGTTCATCGTCTCGTTCTTGGGCGGGAAGAACTCGAAACTGACCGTCAGGTCGCCGCCGACATCGGCGAACAGCGGCGTGTCAAGCGCTCGCCGCGCCTCCTCCAGCTGGGGAACCGAGATCGTCATGCCGCCTTCACCTCGCGTAGAGCGGCCCCGGCCTTGCGCCCGAGCCACAGCTTCACCGTCAGTTCGCCGCCCACCAGCGTCTCCACCCGCGCCATCTGCAATCCGGCGGCCGCGAACCAGCCGGCGACCTGCTCGTCGGCAAAGCCCAGGCGGACATGGGCATCGCGGGCGCGCAGCTCCTCGCGGTCATGGGCGGCGAAGTCGGCGATCAGCAGCCGCCCGGCCGCGCCCAGCACCCGCGCCGCCTCGGCAATCGCGGCCGCCGGCGTTTCGGCGAAATGCAGGACGTGGTGGAGGATGGCGAGGTCGGCCGCACCGTCGGCGAGCGGCAACGCGTAGAGGTCGGCCTGGCGCAGTTCGGTGTTGCCGCGCTCGTGCAGCTTGGCGCGGGCGAGCCTCAGCATCTCCGACGAGCGATCGATGCCGAGCGCCGCATCGGCGCGCGCGCCGAACAGCTCCAGCATGCGGCCGGTGCCGGTGCCGATATCGACCAGCGTGCCGACCGGGCCCTCCCCGACCAGCGCCGCCATTGCCGCCTCGACCTCGCTATCGGCGACATGGAGCGAGCGGATCGCGTCCCAGTCGCGGGCATGGGCCTGGAACCACGCCGCGGCACTGGCG
>NZ_CAHJXA010000143.1 GCF_903644135.1 Sphingomonas bacterium
CACCCGTGCGATGTGGTCGAAGTGGTCGATCAGGTGTTTGAGCGGCGGCCGCGGCAGCGTGCAGGCGCGGGTCGTCGAGCAACGCCAGATGCGCGCGTGCGATATCCGCCTGCACGGCGGGCGCTGCCATGCGCTGACCAAGCGCCGCGCGAACGGTGGCAACGGCCGCTTCGAGCGACCGGGTCTCCTCCGCTACGCCCTGCCCGGCCGCGGGCGGCTCGCGGCGGATCGACTCCAGCCGGACGATCGTGCCGACCGCGATACCCGGCACCGCCGTGACGCCGCGCCGCGTCGCCGGGGCGGTGATGCCGATGCTCGCGGGGGCGGCCTGCTCTCCCTTCAGGCCATGCTCGATCAGTTCGGCAAGCGCCTGCAGCGCCGCCTCGGCATCGGTGCCGCGCGCGCGCAGCGTTGCCTGGTCACCTGCCGCGAGGCCGAGCGTCATCAGCGCGACCGCACTGGTCGCGGACGCGCTGGTGCGGGACGTCACCACCTCTATTTCGGCCGCGAAACGGCGTGCGCAGGCGGCGATCGCGGCGGCGGGGCGGGCGTGGATGCCATGGCCCGGCGGCAGGGTCACGGCGCGATCGCGAACAGCCGCGTTCGCCGACACGGACGCAGCGACCTGTGCGCCGGTCGCCTCCAAGTCCATCAGCCAGTCGCCGACCGCAACCCGGGTGTCGCAGGCGCGGCGGCTGATGCGAAAGGCCTCGGTGTCGATCGCCAGGATGGGCGAGACGAGGCTCTTGGCCCCGCGCGCGAGGCGGTCGAGGTCAAAGCTGACCAGCAACGCGCCCGCCTCGACCCGATCGCCATCGGCGACGTGCGCCGTGAAGCCCTCGCCGCTGAGAGCCACCGTCTCGATGCCGATATGACACAGGATCTCTGCGCCATTGTCGGCGCGCAGCGTCACTGCGTGCCGGGCGCGATGGACGCCGACCACGACGCCCGCACATGGTGCATGGAGCGCATCGCCGACCGGGTCGATCGCCACGCCGTCGCCGACCATCCCCTCCGCAAAGGCGGCGTCGGGCAGTTCGGCGAGAGGCCCCGCCCAGCCCTGCATCGGCGAGACGAGGCGCAGCGTCATGGCCGCGGCTCAACCCAGCCGAGCACCCAGAGCGGATCGGACCCCGACCGCGCGAGTACGAAGCAGAGGTCGGCGCGGCCGACCCCAGGCGGGAGCGGCACGACGAGCTCATGCGCCACGCCATCGCGAGCCACCCCCGCCAGCGACACCGTCGCCAGCACCGGGCCGTTGCAGCCGCGGCGGATCACAAGCTCGTTGCGATTCTCAGGCACTGGCGGCGGCGAGATGTCGTCGGCAAACTGGAAGTTGAACGGCAGCGCCGCCACGCCGACCGCGATGCGCCCCGCCGCAGCCGCGCCGCGGTAGATCCAACACGGATTCCTGATCGTCACCAGATAGACGGGTGCCTTCGTCTCGCCGGGGGGGCTCGCCCTTCCAGGTTGAGCGAGGTGGCGTCGGTGCACGGATCGAGCTGCTGGCTGACGCGACGCGGCGAGGGCGGCGGCGGCACCCCGGGTCCGTCGGGATGCAGCCCCAACGCCTGATAGCGCGCCTGCATCGCTGGCAGGCGGCCCGCGAAGCTCGGCCAGTCGCGCCGGTCGGCGGCAGTCCAGGCAATCTCGGCGAGCGCGGCGGCGCGGGGCAGCGCCATCGCCTCCACCCGCGCATCGCTGTCGATATGCTCGGTCCACAGCTGACCCTGGACGCCAAGCACATGGCTCACCGCCGCCGTTCCCAGCGCCGGCGTCACCGCCGCATGGGGTGGGTCGCCGGGATCATAGGCATAGATGTCGCGCGACGTCACCGCGAAGCCGCGGCCGGGCGGCTCGGACGGCAAGGTGGACTGTAGTCGATCTCACCTTCCGCACCCTGGCGCAGAAGGGGCGTGGCAACCCGTTCGATCCCGCCAATTACGGCGAGATCGTCAAGCCCGGCGAGCTGGTCGACATTGTCGAACTCAGCCCCCTCACCCTCGCCGACCGCCGCATCTACAATCTGCTGATCGCCAACGCCTGGGAGCGGATTGGCGAGCCGATCATCCACCGCATCGCAAAGTCGGCCTTGAAGGGCACGCACCAAGGCAACGAGCGGGTCGAAAGCTCGCTGCTGCGCCTGATGGGCACAATCGCGATCGTCACGATCCGCAAGGCCGGCAAAAGCTACAAGCGGCGCGTTCAGCTCCTCGGCCCAAGCGACGAGAGCCTCGAAAAAGACGGTTTCCTCCACTATCGCATTCCCGAGGAGCTGATCGAGATATTGCGAAACAGTGAGGTCTATGCTCGCCTCAAGACGCAGGTGATGTACTGCTTCGAATCAAAATACGCCCTGTGCCTCTACGAGATGATCGAGCGCCGCATCGGCCTCGAATATAAGCAGAAGGAAGAGTTCACGATCGAGGAGCTGCGCGGGCTGCTCAACGTGCCCGAGGGCAAGCTCGAACGCTTTGCCGATATCAACAAATATTGCCTCAAGGTCGCCGTCGAAGAAATCAACAAGCTCTGCCCCTTCTATGTCGATTTCACGCCGATCAAGAATGGTCGAAAGGTCGAGCGAGTCGCGCTCCACTGGTTCCCGAAAACGTCGAGTGGCAAGCGCGACGCGCAGAATCTGATCGACCAGCACAGCATCATCCGTCGCGCCAAGCTGCGCGGCGGTATTCCCGAACTGCCGGTCTTGGTCGATTTCAGCGCCACGGCGCTCGAACGGTGAGCCCCTACCCCAAAACTCACCTTTGCCCGAGAGTACGGTTATACGAGTATACTCGTATACGGCTTGGCTGTTAGCCTGATTGCGGACATCCACCGCGACCGGAATGTCAGGCACGGGAGTCGGTATATGCGGACGATCTTCGTGCTTTCGCGGATGGTCAAATATGAACGCGATCACCTGTGGCTTAGTTTGCGTGTTCACACGTCCGCACGCGCACTTGTATACCAGTACCTCACAGCCGGTGCTGACGCGGTCGGCTAGCGTTCCCCAAACGGATGCTTGCCATATTGCCGCATGAGCAGGTCGATCGCCTCGCCCATCAGCGCCTGGAGCGTGATACCGTTCTCGGCCGCCAGCACGTTGAGCCCGCGACTGACCTCCGGGCTGAAATAGGCGCTCACGGCCTTCTTGCCCTGCCGCGCGGCCGCTCGCGCCGGCGCGCCCTCGACCGCCGGCGGGGGCAGGGTTGGCTCGACCGCCTTCGCCCGCTCGGTCCGTTGCTGCTTCATCGCCCCGAACTTGCTCATGGTCAGCCCCGCTTTCTCTTCTTCTGCTTACGTGTGGACAGGTTCACGCGCTCGCACGTCCACGCCCACAGTGCCGCGACCTCTTCCGCGGCCTTGCCCTCCGGCTCCGCCTCGGGCGCGGTTTTCCCCTGCGCAGTACTGTGATGGTAGATTGCCCGCTGGGTCAGCATGACGGGCGCGACGGGCACGCCCATGCCGTCGAGCCCTTCCCCGCCCTCGATCAACTCGCGCGCGTCGCGGTAGGTGGCGGGCGCCCGCTGCGGGCCGCCGGTGAACAGGACGAACGCGGGCTTGCCGGCCGCCTTGACCAGCTCGGCGGTCGTCTCCACCGCCGACAGGTCGAACGCCTGTGGGCGGCAGGGGATCAGGATCAGGTCGGCGATCTTGCATGCCTCGCGCGCCATGATGTCGGCATGGGGCGGCGTGTCGATGATGACGAGGTCGGCGCCCAGATCGGCCGCCTGCTGCACCTTGCGCGGCAGGAGGGTAGGGGACGCGCAGTCGACCACTTCCGGCTCCGCGCTGCCCCGCCAGTGGTTCCACTGACTGGCGGTCGCTTGAGGATCGGCGTCGAGGATCAGCGCCGACCATCCGGCGGCCGTGGCGGCGCCGGCAAGATGGATGGCAAGCGTGGTCTTCCCCGCGCCGCCCTTCTGGCTGATGATCGAAATCGTTCGCATATTCTCACTCGAGCATGTGAAGATGTGAACACGTTGGATAGTTCACAGGTAAGCGTGATGACAAGAGGGCCTGTTGACGTGAGGGCAAGTGCATACTGCCCAGGTGCCACACGGATGACGACGCTTCGGGTCCGGCTAAGAGCCGAACTTGAAAGCGAACTCTAAGCTAGACCGCTGCCGGCCAGCGTATTCGCCGAATCCAGCACCGCCAGCACTGCGCCTTCGCCAGGGCGGTTCACCTCCCGCCATCGCCACAATATGACGGCAGTGCCGCCCCGGTTCTGCGCAGACGGAACCAGCGCTCCCTTGACGCCCGTCGCGATCATCTCCTGCGCCAGTGCCCAGCTTGGCGGAACCTGCCCGTCGAGAGCAGCGATCCTCTTCCAATCGGCCGCCAGCGCTCCCGCCACGCGATCATCGACCCGACTGCCCCGCCCGTCGGTCAGGTCGGTGATCGCCTGGGCCTCGATCCGGTAGGGGACGAGCATGCCGGGCTTGGGCAGTCCCTGATAATATTCGGCGACGGCGGTGACGTGATCGACGGCAAGATAGAGCGCCGGCCAGCCCTTCATGTTC
Source organism: Sphingomonas bacterium (assembly GCF_903644135.1). Classification (GTDB taxonomy): domain Bacteria; phylum Pseudomonadota; class Alphaproteobacteria; order Sphingomonadales; family Sphingomonadaceae; genus Sphingomonas. Next base: position 4,524 of record NZ_CAHJXA010000143.1, read on the forward strand.
CAGCGCCCGCCATAGAGGCGCGCCCCTTCGCCCGAATACACGGCGCGTTGCCGGGCGGGATGGATCATCCGCCACAGCGATCCGGCATAGGGGCGGGCGGGGTAGGTCATGCCGCAGTTCTCGCCGATCCGTGCCAGCCGGCCGCACTTCCGCTCACGGAAGGTACCGGATCACGAATAGACGCCCTCGCGCATCCTCTCCAGATCCTCGATCACCAGTTCGGCGCGGCCGTCCTCGACAAGCTCCTCGGCCGTCTTGCCGAACCCGGGAATGGGCTGATGCTTGAACCAGATGATCGCCCGGCCTTCGTCGCCGGCGAGGTCGGCGGCATGAGCGATGATGCGGGCGATCTCGCCGAGCTTGGCCTGCACGGCGGGGCTGCCGGGCTTGTTGGTCATGGTGTTGCGGTTGACGTGCGCCAGCCTGGCGAGCCGTGACAGTGGCAGCCGCAACCGCTCGGCCATGCGACGAGGCGCGATCTGGTCGTGGTCGCGGATATCGTCGAGGAAAGCGGCAAGCATGGGTGCATTCCTTGCCTGTGATATGCTTTCATCTTGGACGACGTGCAATGCAGGTCTCTGTCAACGCTTGCCGTCATTTTCCGCTTTCGTTCCCGGTCAGCGTGACTCATAGAATCACGATGCCGATCCGTGCCGAGAACCGCTGGCTCTACCCGATCGACTGGCGCCAGCTGTCGGACGCGATCCGCTTCGATCGCGCCGCCTCGCGCTGCGAGCGTTGCCGGCGGCCGCATCGCCGGCATGTCGCGCATCTCGGCGACGGGCGCTGGTGGGACGCCGGCGCGGGCTGCTGGCGATCGGGGCAGGGGAGGCGCATCGCCCGGCACGTCATGATGCGCGACCACGTCCTGCTGGCGCGGGTGCGCACCACCTTCGTCGTGCTCGCCTGCGCGCATCTCGACCACGATCCGGGCAACAACGCCCCCGCCAACCTCGCTGCGCTGTGCCAGCGCTGCCACATGCTCCACGACGCGACCGAGCATCGCTGGCAGCGCTGGTGGAACGCCTTCCGCCGGCGCGGCTTGCGCGACCTGTACGAGGATCCGCGGCTGGCCCGGGCGAGGGTGGCCGGACGGGAACGCTGCGGCGCCGGTGGCGGAGGCAGCCTAACGATCGTCCATTCACCCAAGCGGTGAAGCGGACGACGGTCAGCGGATAACCGTCACTTTCACCCCGCAGGCCGCGGCTACATCCTTCCAGGCGCGATCCGCCGTCAGGGCGACGAGCCCCTCGCGTGCGGCGAGCGCCAAGCAGAACCGGTCGCCGAGCGACAGGCCCGCCTCGGCCGTGACCGCGCGCAGCAATCCGGCCGCGACCGCGAGGTCGCGATCCGCCGGCACCAGTTCGATCGGCAGCGCGCGTAGCATCCCCTCGACCGCCGCGCGGTCCGACCCGGCCTTGGCATAATAGGAGACCAACTCGGCGTGGTTCACCACGCTCATGCGGGACCCGCTCAGGACGGTCGCCACCTTCTTCGCGCCTGGCTCGTCGCGTAGCAGTGCGAGGACGGCAGACGTATCGAGGATCACTCCTGCCATCGGCGGCGCTCGTCGATGAACTCGGCGACCGTGCCGGCTTCCTTGCCGTCGAGCAGCGCGCGGCTGATCGCCTGCGCCCGTGCCACGGCCTGCTCGACGGTCCGCAGCACGATCCCGTCGTCGGTTTCCTCGACATAGACCGCGCCACCACCCGCAAGGCCGAGGCGCTTGCGGATGTCCATTGGTAGGCTCATTCGACCGGTTGGCGTGATGTTGACCTGGAATGTCATAAGTGGCTGCATACCGCGCTTATGGCTAAAAACGCAATGTTGGCCTAAAGTCTGCGATTGCCAATTTAACGCTGTGCGGCCTTAATATGTCTTATTTGACATATGGTACATCGTATGGCGCAGATGCAACCGATTCCGCTGACGAGTGACATCTCCATGTCCGATAACATTCCTTATCGGACACGACTGGACGCGAGGCGGGTAGGGCGTCAGAACCGCCCAGCGAGAGGCCAACGGCATGACGGACGACACCGGCGACACGATAACGGCCGGCGCGGCGCTTGTGATGCTGGCGCCCGCCGGCGGCGCGCTGGCGGTGCTGCGCGAGGACCTGGAGCGCGCTGCCGCCTACAAGAAGGCCGCCCGCGCCGCGGCGACGCACCGCGCCTATGCGTCGGACTGGCGGATCTATGTCGCTTGGTGCGAGGGGCGCGAGCTGCGGCCGATGCCGGCGCACCCCGAACAGGTCGCCGCCTTCGTCGCCAACCAGGCGCACGCCGGCGCGCGGGCGAGCACGGTCGAGCGGCGCGTCGCGGCGATCGGCCATTACCACCGTGCGAGCAATCACCCCGCGCCCGGCGCGCACCCGGAGGCGGGCGGCCT